>JAURLI010000053.1 GCA_030831315.1 Alphaproteobacteria bacterium | reverse complement strand
CCCTTGATGATGTCCTTCTCGAACGCCTTGTCGGTCATGAGCTTGTCGAAAGCGGCACGGATCACCTTGCCGCGCACCGGATCGGTCCCCGGCGGCATGGCCAGCGGCCGGCCCATGTCCTGCCACACGAAGATCATGTGCAGGAGCTTGCGCTGCTCGTCGCTGGTGGCGAGGTCAAGCGGCGTCGGCACGTCGGGCAGGTCGCGGTGCTTGCTGACGGAAAGCTGCAGCAGCACGTTGACGAACTTGTTCTTGACCCAGTCGGCCTGGCGCACCTTGAGCTGGGACCAGGTCCATGACCCGATGCCCTGCACCTCGCCGCGCTCCATGGCCAGCGTGCTTTCGCCGGTGGAACCGTAGCCCACAATGACCTTGAACTTGGTGCCGAGTATGGCGTTCACGACGCGCGGATAGACGCCGCCACCCGAACGCGGCGACGTGGCGCCGAGGACGACCTCTTTCTTCATGGCATCCTGAATGGTCTTGATGCCGCTGTCCGAGCGCACGAAGGTCACTGCACGATCGCGGTTGTAGCTGCCGATCCAGTAGAACTTGCGCGCATCAAACTCGACGCCAGTACCGCCCATCAGGTCTTCGCGCACCGCGGCCGGATGGAAATGCGCCATCGCCGTCCCGTCCTTGGGCGCCTTGACGTAAAGCCAGTTGAGCGCCCGCATGCTGCCGCCACCCGGCATGTTCTGCGTGACGATGGTCGGCTGTCCGGGGATGTACTGGACGATGTGCTTGGCGACGATGCGCCCGCCACGGTCGAACCCGCCGCCCGGCGAATAGCCGATGACCAGGTTGAATCTGTTTTCCTTGTAGAAGTCCGCGATGGCATCGGCCGAAGCCGTATCGGCGGCTGCAAACACGCCACCGGCGCAAGCCAGTGCGAACGCAAGGGACTTTGCGGTTTTCATAGCCTTCTCCTGTCGTGGCCGGGGTCGCCGTTTTCGGCTTGTTTCCCGACGCTTATTGCTCTTGGGCAAGAAGTTCTATTGACGGAAAGTCTACCCTCCGGGGCCTGTGCATGCTACCCATTTCCGGGGAAAAAATCGGCCTTTGCAAACGAACAAAACTCTGGAGATTTCAATGCCTTTCATGAAGAAATTGCCACCTAAGGCAAATGTGCGGGAAATCTTCGGCATGAAACCCGAACTCCGCCGCTCGCAGGGCGAAATGGGACGCATCATCATGCGTGGCGATTCGGCCCTCACCCCGGCCGAACGCGAAACCATCGCGGCCTATGTCTCGCACATCAACCGCTGCGACTATTGCTACGGCGGTCATTCGGCGGTGGCGCGCAACCTCGGCGCCGATCCCGTCATTTTTGAGAACATCTGCGATGACGTCGATACGCTGAAGATCCACGACCGGCTCAAGCCGATCATGCGTTTCGCCAAGGTCCTGACCCTCGATCCCCGCGCCATTTCCCAGGCCGACGCCGATGCCGTCTACGCGGCAGGCTGGGACGAGCAGGCCCTGCATGATGCCATCCTGGTCATCTGCCGGTTCAATTTCATGAACCGGTTGACCCTTGGCCACGGCCTCGATCCAGACCCCGAAAACTTCGAGAAACGGGGCAGCAGCATGGGTTACAACAGCGAACGGCCCGACCCGGCCTGATCCCCGGCCCCCAACGCCTGATTTTCAGACGTTTCGGGGCTTTCAGTTGTCCGGCGCGCCGGTTGACACGGTACAGGTTTGGCGCAATATCAAGCCATGGACCAAAGACCGCCCGTGGGCGGAGAGAGCGGCCTTCAAGGCCGCCCGCTTTGGACGCAGAGGGGGGACAATATGGACGATGCGGCTTTCTCGGATTTCTATGCACGGCCGACCGGCGACGGGAAATTTTCGGTCGGTGGCGTGGCCCTCGACCGGCCGTTCCGGATCGTCCGGCTCGGCCATTTCGGCTTCAACCTGAACAACATCGAGGAAGGCATCCGGTTTTACACCGACCTTCTCGGCTTCGTCGTCACCGATATCCGCGACGCGAGTGATCGTTTGTCGAAAGAACAGCTCGCGCAGGTCAAGGGACCGCCGATCGGCGTGTTCACGCGCTACGGCTCCGACCATCACGCCATGGTGCTGTTCAACCGCTCCATGCGCGAGGTCGCCGATGGCAAAGCGCGCTGGCCCGACGGCATCACCACCAACCAGATCACCTGGCAGTGCGGCAGCCTCGGCCAGATTTCCGACGCCATCAAGTGGTTCGCCGCCAAGCAGGTGCCGACCGTACGCTCTGGCCGCGACATGCCGGGATCGAACTGGCACACCTACATCGCTGATCCCGACGGTAACGTCAGCGAGCTATATTACGGGATCGAGCAGATCGGCTGGGACGGCTATTCCAAGCCCTGGGAAATGCACGACCGCGCCTTCCGCCAGGCGCCGCCCATGCCCCAGATCAGCGAATACCAGGAAGTCACGGACGCACTTGCCCGCGGCGTCGACTTCACCAAGGGCTTTCGCGACACCAAGCGCCCGCCCGCGACCCATGACGTCGACGGCATCTTGCTTGCGCGCCCGTTCAAGATCGTGCGCATGGGGCCCGTGCGCCTGTTCATGAAGGACGTCGCCGCGGCCAAGCGTTTCTACACGGAAATGCTCGGTTTCACGCCGACGGAAACGGTCGTCTACAAGGGACACACCTGCGAATTCCTGCGCGCCAATACCGAACATCACGCGGTGGCGCTCTACCCGATCGCGCTGCGCGAAGAACTCGGGCTGTCTTCGCATACGACGAACTTCTCCATCGGCCTTCAGGTGGCAAACTATCGCCAGCTGCGCAACGCGCGTGAATTCCTGATCGAGAAGGGCTGCAAGGTGCGCGAACTGCCGCACGAACTGTTCCCCGGCATCGACTATCACTTCGTCGTCCACGATCCGGACGGCCACGCCGTGCAGTTCTACCACTACATGGAACAGATCGGCTGGGACGGCAAACCCAGGCCCGCCTCCGCGCGGCCCCGGGTGGAACCCGGCGTCTGGCCGGAAACCGTGCCGGGCCAGCCCGACAGCTACATGGGCGAGCCGTTCCTCGGTCCGTGGGAATAGACAGCCTTATTACCCAACAACGAAAAATCTCACCAAGGGGGAGACGTATGGCCACTCAGTACCGCCTGCTTACATTCAAGGGAGACAAGGGCAAAGCCACGCCCGGCATTCTCGTCGGCGACAAGGTCGTCGATCTGTCCAAGGTCAAGAAGGCGCCGGTGGATACCACCTCCACCCTGACGCTCCTTGAGAAATGGGCGACCGCCAACAAGTGGATGAAGAAGGTCGCGGCCGAAGTCGCCGCCGGCAAGCACAAGGCCGCCTGCAAGCAGAAGAGCCGTACCAGCCTGCTGCCGCCGATCATGTACCCTGGCAACATCTTCTGCATCGCGTCGAACTACGTGGCGCACCGCGCAGAAATGGGCAACACCGCGCCGATGCCCGACAAGGAGCTGAACGCCCCGGTGTTCTTCCTCAAGACGCCGCGCCAGGTCGTCGTCGGCGAAGGGGCGAAAATTCACCTGCCCCGTACGTCCACTGCCATCGACTGGGAATCCGAGGTCGCCGTGGTCATCGGCAAGCCTGCCTTCTGGGTAAAGAAGGAAGACGCCTTCAAGTACGTCGCGGGCTTCACCATCCTCAACGACATGTCGATCCGCGGGCCCAGCGCCGCCGAGGCCAAGACCCCGCAGGACCACGCCTTCCGCCGCGACCGTTTCCGCCGCAAGAACTGGGACGGCTCGACCCCGATGGGGCCGTGGATCACGCCGCGCGAATACGTGAAGAACATTTATAACCAGCCGATCCAGCTCTGGCTCAACGGCGATCAGATGCAGAACGGCAATTCCGGCGACATGTGGTACCGGATCGAAGAACAGATCGCCTACCTGAGCCAGCACCTGACGCTGGCCCCGGGCGACGTCATCACCACCGGCACGCCGGCGGGCGTTGGCAAGGGCCGCGGCCTTTACCTCAAGGCCGGGGACAAGATCGTCACCACCATCGGCGAGCTCGGCACCCTCAAGACCAGTTTCGTCAAGTCGAAGTGACCGACCGATGAAAGCAGCCATTCTTCACGAGTTCGGCCCGCCCGAAGTTCTCAAGTACGAGGACGTTGAAACGCCCAAGCCCGGGCGCGGGCAAGTCCTGGTCAAGGTGCATGCCACCACCGTCAACCGCGTGCTCAATTGCGGCGTGCGCGCCGGCACCCAGATGCAGCGCAACCCGATCCTGCCGCTGATCCTCGGCGTCGATCCGTCGGGCGAAGTCGTCGCCCACGGCGAGCCGGTGGAAGGCGTCACCATGCCGCCCATCGGCGCCCGCGTGTCGGTCCTGTCCCGGCCCGGCCCCGGCGAGCGCGGCATGCTCGGCGTCAACCGCTGGGGCGGCGATGCCGAATTCGTGGTAGCGCACGCCAACATGTGCTTCCCGATCGCCGACCAGCTCGACTACCACGAAGCATCGGTCGTCATCCGTCACTGCCCCACCGCGTTCCATCTCATGTATACGATGGGCAAGGTGACGGCCGGGGACTGGGTGCTGGTGATGGGCTGCTCGGGCGGCCTCGGCACCATCGGCGTCCAGATCGCCAAGATGGCGGGCGCCAAGGTCATCGGCGCCGCTGGCTCCGCCGACCGGGCGCAGATCGGCAAGGATCTCGGCGCCGATTACGTCGTCAATTACGGCGAGCAGGACCTGACCAAGGAGATCATGGAGATCACCGGCGGCCACGGCGTCGATCTCGTCTACGACAACATCGCCAATCCCAAGACCTTCCCCAAGGCCCTGGCGGCGATGGCCCACGACAGCCGGCTGGTAACGGCGGGCGCCCATGGCGGCCCGGTCGTGCCGCTCGATTGCTTCAAGCTCTATGACTCGAAAATCACGATCATGGGCAGTGCCGGCTCGACCATGGAAAACGTGCGCCAGGCGCTGGACGCCGCCGGCAAGGGCAAGATCAAGGTCAATATCGAAAAGGTCTTCCCGCTGAGCCAGATCCGCGAAGCCCACCGCCTGATCGAAGCGGGCTCGGTCCCGGGCAAGGTTATCCTCGACCCCACGCTCGGCTGAGTACACGCATGAAAAAACCGCCGGTCCCGTACAGGGGCCGGCGGTTCTTCATTGCCAGTGTCTATTTCTTCTTCTTTTTGCCTTCGCGTGCCTTCGCAACCAGGACCTCGCGCGCCTTGGCCACGACCTCAGGCGAGGCCGCATAGCCCTTGCGAACGATTTCCATCGAGTCTTTTGCGCTGGTCGGCGAAATTTCGATGCGCGCCTTGGCGGCATCCTTCAGGAAGGCCGCATCATGCAGCATCGTCCAGAAGGAGTTCTGCAGCGTTGCGAGGCGATCCTTCGGCAGGCCCGGAGGGGCCACATAAGGACGGCCGATGTCCTGGCGGAGCGTAATCAGGTCGAGAACGTCGCGATTGAGCGGCGAGCTCGCATAATCGCGCGCCAGCGGCACATCCGGCAGCTCGGGGATCTTCTTCGCGCCGAACTGGACGATGACGCGCACCTTCTTGTCCTGCAGCCAGCGGCCCTTGCTGCTCGCGAGGGACGAGAAATCCCAGCCGGTCATGGCCTGCAACTCGCCGCGCTCGAGCGCCAGCGTGATCGAGGACGTGCCGTTGTAACCTTCGATGACCTTGATGCTGGTGCCCATCGTCGCGTTCATCAGGCGCGGATAGGTGGCGTAGTTGGTCGTGGCGCCCGCCGAGCCGGAAAGCACTTCCTTGCCCATGATTTCGGAAAGCGACTTGAAGGGCGTTGCGTGCCAGACGACCATCACGGCCTGGTCCTTCACGACCGCGCCGATCCAGCCGAACTTGAGGGCATCGAACTTGGCTTCGCGCCCGGTGCCCATCACCTTGAACAGCGGTTCGAAGAACATGCCCTGCTGGATGGCGCCGACCTCGGTACCGTCCTTGGCCGCGACGTTGTAGATGTAATTGCTCGCCTTCAGGCTGCCGGCGCCCGGCATGTTCTTGACGACGAAATTGGGGCGGCCCGGAATGAACTTGCCCCACGACCGCGCGAGGAACCGCGCGTAGGTGTCGTAGCCGCCGCCGGCGCTGGAGCCGACGGTAATGGACACGGACTTGCCCTCGTAGAAATCCGCGGCCTGCGCCGCCGGCGGCGCCCCCAAGGCCACGATAAGGCCCAAAGAAAAGGCCACCCCTGTAAACCCACGCATAGTCCACCTCCCCTGTTCTGCCGGTTTTCCGGCCATTCGGCGGGCCCCTGCGGCCCCGCCCCGATCCCTTTTGGTGAAGCTTCCGCCCGACCCGGCCAGTTGTCAATCGGAGGCGCGGGCCCCTTGCGGGACGGCCATTTCAGCGCTACCACCAAGGCAACGAACAACAGGGAGAAACGCAGATGACCAGCCCCTTTACCGCCCGTGGCCTGTTCGATATCGCCGGGCGCACGATCATCGTTACCGGCGGCGCCGTCGGCATCGGCAAGGTCTATTCCCAGGCGCTGGGCGAGGTCGGCGCCAATGTCGTGATCGCCGACATCGAGGCCGGCGCGGGCAAGGCCTTGGCTGCCGAAATCGAAGCGGCCAGCAACAAGACCGGCGGGCATGCCGTCTTCGTCGAAACCGATGTTTCAAACATTGCCGCCTGCGAACGACTGGCCAAGGCCGCCGTCGACACGTTCGGACGCATCGACGGGTTGGTCAACAACGCCGCCCTCTATGCCAAGATTCCGAAGCGCAAGAACTGGGAAGAAATCCCCGAAGACGAATGGGACCGGCTGATGGCGGTCAATCTCAAGGGCATCTTCAACTGCTGCAAGGCCGTGCATGGACAGATGAAGGCGCAGGGCTACGGCAAGATCGTCAACATCTCGTCTTCCACCTGGCTGACGGGTACCACCGGGCGGCTGCACTACACGACGTCGAAGGCAGGCGTCGTCGGTTTCACCCGTTCGATCAGCCACGATCTCGGCCCCGAAGGCATCACCGTCAACGCCGTCTGCCCCGGCCTGACCAAGAGCGAGACCATCGGCGCCACCATGCCCGAAAGCCACTGGCAGGCCCGCGAAAAGAAAATGTCCGGACAGGCCGCCATCCCGCGCCTGCAGATGCCGGAAGACCTCGTCGGCACCATCATTTTCCTGATGTCGTCGGCAAGCGACTTTGTCACCGGCCAGACCATCGCCTGCGAGGGCGGGGTCAACCACCTCTAGGCCCGGCGATGACCGGCAACGCGCCCCCCGCCGCCGGAGAAATCCGGCTCAGGGCCACCGACGGCCATGAACTCTCCGCCTGGATGGCATCGCCGTCGGGGAGCCCGCGCGCAGGCCTCGTCATCGCCCAGGAGATGTACGGCGTCAATTCCTACATCCGCGACGTCTGCGCCTGGTATGCGGGACACGGATATCTGGCCGTGGCACCCAGCCTTTATGATCGTGTTCAACCGGGCCTGACCTTCGAATACTCGGACGCCGACAACCTGCGCGCCAAGCAGCTTTACCGCAACTACGACTGGTCGAAAGCGGTGATGGATTTGGAAGCCGCGCACGATTTCTGCGCGCGGGCCGGCAAGGTCGGTATCGTCGGATTCTGTTTCGGCGGATCGCTCGCCTGGCTTGCCGCCTGCACTTCGCATTTCGATGCGGCGGTGTCTTATTACGGCGGCGAGATCAATCGCTACCTCGACCTCGATGCCCGCTGCCCCATCGAATGCCATGTCGGCGACCGCGACGACGCGCTGGATGCGGAAAAGATCGCGGTCTTCCGCGCCCGCCACCCCGATGTGCCCTTTCACATCTACCCGGGCGCCCTGCACGGCTTCGACAACCCCAAGCGCACGCCCCGCCACCACCCTGAAGCCGCCCGCCGGGCCCGCGCCCGGAGCCTCGATTTTCTGGGAAAAACACTTACCGTCTAAACGGTTAGTAAGCTGTTTTTACAGGATAAAGGCTGTTAATCCTGACAAACAGGGTTGACTTTATCGGCCAGATGCCCCATTTCCAATCCAGACCGATCTGGTCACCTTTATTGGGCACCCATTGATGATCAAGCTGAGCCGCCTTGCCGATTATGCCGTTGTCCTGCTCACCCAGATGGGGGGCGACACCAAGGCCGTGCATAACGCGATCGACCTTGCCGAGCGCACGGGCCTGCCCCTGCCGACGGTCAGCAAGATCCTCGCCATGCTGTCGCGCGACGGCGTACTGATCAGCGTGCGCGGGGCCAAGGGCGGCTACCGCCTCGCGGTGCCACCGCCGCGCATTACCGTCGCCGCCATCATCGCCGCCATCGACGGGCCCATCGCGCTGACCCAGTGCGTCGATACCGCGGGCAGTTGCAATGTCGAAACCCTCTGCCCCACCCGCTCGGGCTGGCACAAGATCAATGCCGCCATCCAGAACGCCCTGTCGGGGGTGACGCTCGCCGACCTGATGGGCGAGCCGCTGGCCTTTGCCGGACCGCCCACGCGTCCGCGCGCAACCCCGCAGGAGGGCGCATGAGCACGCCCGACTCCATGGATGCCGTGCGCGCCGTCACCGAGGGCGAATACAAGTACGGCTTCGTCACCGATATGGACGAAGATCGCGCGCCAAAGGGCCTGAACACGGATATCGTCCGCTTCATCTCGGCGCGCAAGAACGAACCCGAATGGCTGCTCGACTGGCGCCTCAAGGCCTATCAGCGCTGGCTCGGCATGGCCGACCGCGATCCCAAATGGGCGCGCATCAGCCACCCGCCCATCGATTTCCAGGATCTCTATTACTACTCCGCGCCGAAATCGAAGGCCGACGCACCCAAAAGCCTCGATGAGGTCGATCCCGAACTGCTCGCCACCTACGACAAGCTCGGCATTCCGCTCCGCGAGCGCGAAGTGCTGGCCGGCGTCGCGGTCGATGCAGTTTTCGATTCGATTTCGGTCGCCACGACCTACAAGGCAAAGCTCGGCGAGCTCGGCATCATCTTCTGCTCGATGTCCGAAGCGGTGCGCGAACATCCGGACCTGGTGAAGAAATACCTCGGCTCGGTCGTGCCGGCCGCCGACAACTTCTATGCCTGTCTCAATTCGGCCGTGTTTTCCGACGGCTCCTTCGTCTACATCCCGAAGGGCGTGCGCTGCCCGATGGAACTGTCCACGTATTTCCGTATCAATGCGGCCCAGACCGGGCAGTTCGAGCGTACCCTGATCGTCGCCGACGCGGGCTCCTACGTCAGCTACCTCGAAGGCTGCACCGCGCCGATGCGCGACGAGAACCAGCTTCACGCCGCCGTGGTCGAACTGGTGGCGCTGGAAGACGCCGAGATCAAGTATTCGACGGTGCAGAACTGGTATCCGGGCGACAAGGACGGCAAGGGCGGCATCTACAATTTCGTCACCAAGCGCGGCGCCTGCCGTGGTGCGCGCGCCAAGATTTCATGGACCCAGGTCGAGACCGGCTCGGCCATCACCTGGAAGTACCCCTCCGTCCTGCTGGAAGCCGAAGGCTCTATCGGCGAATTCTATTCCGTCGCCGTCACCAACAACCTGCAACAGGCCGATACCGGCACCAAGATGTTCCATCTTGCGCCCAATACGCGCTCGACCATCATCTCCAAGGGCATTTCGGCGGGCCGTTCGCAGAACACCTACCGCGGCCTCGTGCGCGTGGCGCCCAAGGCCGCCAATGCGCGCAACTATACCCAGTGCGATTCGCTGCTGATCGGCGATGCCTGCGGCGGCCACACGACCCCTTATATCGAGGTGCGCAACCGTTCGGCGCGCGTCGAGCACGAGGCGACGGCATCGAAGATTTCCGACGACCAGCTCTTCTACTGCCGTGCCCGCGGGCTCGGCACCGAAGACGCCGTGTCGCTCATCGTCAACGGCTTCTGCAAGGAAGTGATGCAGAAGCTGCCCATGGAATTCGCCGTCGAAGCGCAGAAGCTGCTCGGCGTCAGCCTCGAAGGCAGTGTCGGATAAGGCATGAACCGATGACCAACATTCTCGAAATCCGCAATCTTCACGCCACCGTCCACGGCAAGGAAATCCTGAAGGGCGTCGATCTCGTCCTCCCCGCGGGCGAAATTCACGCCATCATGGGGCCGAACGGTTCGGGCAAGTCGACGCTGTCCTACGTTCTTGCGGGGCGCGACGGCTACGAAGTGACCGCTGGCGAAATCCTCTACAAGGGCCAGGACCTGGCCGTGATGGAAGCCGACGAACGCGCGCGCGCAGGCATCTTCCTCGCCTTCCAGTATCCCGTCGAAATTCCCGGCGTCGCCAATTCGGTGTTTCTCAAGGCCGCGGTCAATGCCGGCCGCAAGGCCCGTGGCGAGCCCGAGCTCGACGCCATGGACTTCCTTAAGAAGTCGAAGGCGCTCCTCAAGACCCTCGACATGGACGAGAAGTTCCTGAACCGTCCCGTCAATGTCGGCTTTTCCGGCGGCGAAAAGAAGCGCAACGAAATATTCCACATGGCGATGATCGAGCCGTCGCTGGCCATTCTGGACGAGACCGATTCGGGCCTCGACATCGACGCGCTCAAGGTCGTTTCCGCCGGGGTCAATGCACTGCGCAACGAGAACCGTTCCATGCTGGTGATCACCCATTACCAGCGCCTGCTCGAACACATCGTGCCCGACCGCATCCACGTGCTGGCAGGCGGGCGCATCGTGAGCTCGGGCGGCAAGGAACTTGCGCTGGAACTGGAACAGAACGGCTATGCCGGTCTCACCGGCGACAAGTCCGCGGCCTGATGATGACGACGCCCGCCACAGATAACCCGACCGCCCGCGCCCACGCGGAAGCCTTCGCCGGACTGGTTTCCAGTCTGCCGGGCGATGCCACCGCAAGACAGGATGCGCTCACCCGCTTCAAAGCCGCCGGGCTGCCCACGCGCCGGGTCGAGGAATGGAAGTTCACCGGGCTCGATGCGCTGTCGCGCAAGGTCTTCGCGCCCGCCGCGCCCGCGATCACGGGCAGCCCTTCCCGCGCACAGATCGAGGCCATCGCCGGGGTACCCGGCGCCATCCACGCCGTCTTTATCAATGGCTCTTTCGATGCGTCCCTGTCCGATGCGCTGCCTGCGGGTGTTGCGCTGCTGTCGGGCGCCTCCGTCACGCCCACGGCCACCGGCGAAGGCCGTGGCCAGTCGCTGATCGCCCTCAATGCCGCCTTCATGCGCGATGGCGTCGTCATCGATGTCGCCGATGGCGCCCGCATCGAGCAGCCCCTGGCGCTGGTGTTTCTTGCCGGTGGCGACGGCGCCGCCGTGCACACGCGCAATGTCGTGCGCCTGGGTTCCGGCGCGGCACTGCAGGTTGTCGAAATCCATGCGAGCCTGAATGCTGCGGGCGCGACGTTTTCCAACGCCGTGACCGAAGCCGTCATCGGCGCGGGTGCCCGCCTCACCCATGCGCGCATCGCAGCGGAGGGCAAGTCGGCCCTGCATCATTCCCATGCCGCCGTCAGCATCGGAGAGGGCGGCGAATATGTGTCCTTTGCGCTCTCGGTCGGCGGCGAACTGACCCGCCAGGAAAGCGACGTCCGCTTTGCGGCACCGGGCGGCACGGCGCGGCTTTACGGCGCTTATCTTGGCCGCGGCCGCCAGCACATGGACCACACCACCCGCGTGCGCCACGACCATCCCGGCTGTGCAACCGAGGAACTGTTCAAGGGCGCGCTGGACGGCGAGGCCCACGGCGTCTTCCAGGGGCTGATCCATGTCGCGCCCCACGCCATCAAGACGGACGCCCGCCAGCGCAACGTCAACCTGCTGCTGTCCGACCGCGCCGTCGCCGATGCCAAGCCCGAGCTTGAGATCCTCGCCGATGATGTCAAATGCAGCCACGGCGCCACCGTCGGCGATTTGGACGCCGATGAAATCTTCTACCTGCGCGCCCGCGGCCTCAGCCCCGACGCGGCACGCCGCCTTCTTCTCACGGGCTATGTCGAAGACCTGATCGGGCGTCTCGATGATGCGGCCATCGCCGCCGCCATCAAGGCCCGCACCGATGCCTGGCTCGGGGAGGAACAGCCATGACCGCAGCCGAGCCGATGAACAAGGTTACCTTCGATATCGCGCGCGTGCGCGCCGACTTCCCGATTCTCGCCGAGAAGGTGCGCGGCAAGCGCCTCGCCTTCCTCGATTCTGCCGCTTCCGCCCAGAAGCCGAAGCAGGTGATCGAGGCGATCGTGCATACCTATACACACGAATACGCCAACGTGCATCGCGGCGTGCATTACCTGTCCGAACGTGCCACCGTCGCCTACAACGCCGTGCGCGCCAAGGTGCAGAAGCTGATCAACGCGCGCGACGAAAACGAGATCGTCTTTACCAGCGGTACCACCGACAGCATCAACCTGGTCGCCCAGACCTTCGGTCGGGCGACGCTGAAGGCGGGCGACGAGGTGCTGGTCACGGAGATGGAGCATCACTCGAACATCGTGCCCTGGCAGATGCTGCGCGATGAAAAGGGCATCACGCTCACCGTCGTTCCCTTCCGCGACGACGGCAGCCTCGACATGGATGCCTTCCGCGCGAAGCTCTCCGAAAAGACGCGGCTGGTGGCGGTGACGCAGGTCTCCAACGCGCTCGGCACCATCAACCCGGTGCAGGACATCTGCCGCCTCGCCCATGCGGCAGGTGCGCGCGTGCTGGTCGACGGCGCCCAGGGCATTCCCCACCTGCACACCGACGTTCAGGCGATGGGCGCCGATTTCTACGCCTTTTCCGGCCACAAGCTCTACGGGCCGACAGGCACCGGCGCGCTGTGGGCGCGGGCCGAACTGCTCGACGCCATGCCGCCGTGGAAGGGCGGCGGCGACATGATCCGCTCGGTCACCTTCGCCCATACCGATTTCGCCGAACCGCCCCACAAGTTCGAGGCCGGCACCCCCAATATCGCGGGCGTCATCGGCATGGGGGCCGGCATCGACTGGTTCCTGTCCCTTGACCGCGACGGGCTCGATGCCCACGAAGCGGAGCTTCTCGCCTATGGCACCGAACGGCTTGCCGAGGTTCCGGGCCTGAAAATGATCGGCACGGCGGCGGAAAAGTGCGCCGTCATGTCCTTCGTTCTCGATTGCGCCCATCCCCACGACATCGGCACCATCCTCGATGCCGAAGGCGTCGCGGTGCGCACCGGACACCATTGCGCCCAGCCGGTGATGGAGCATTTTGACATCGCCGCGACGGTCAGGCCGTCGCTTGGCGCCTACAGCTGCCGCGAGGACATCGACCAGCTCGTCGTGGCGCTCGGCAAGGTTAGGGAGATGTTCGGCTGATGAGCGACCTGCGCGACCTTTACCAGGAAGTGATCCTCGATCACTCGAAGCACCCGCGGAACTTCGGTCACCGCGAACCGACCAACCGCGACGCCAAGGGCCACAACCCCCTTTGCGGCGATCAGCTGCGCATCTTCGCGCTGGTCGAGGACGGGCGCATCAAGGACATCACCTTCGAAGGCCGCGGCTGCGCCATTTCCGTGGCTTCGGCCTCGATGATGACGGAAATGCTGAAGGGCCGCACCGAGGCGGAAGCCGACGAGATCTTCCGCCGCTTCCATGCCGTCGTTACCGGCGAAGAGGAAATCGGCGACGACGAAGCCGAACAGGGTGAAGGCGGCCTCGACAAGCTGCGCGTGCTGGCGGGCGTGCGCGACTATCCCATGCGCGTCAAATGCGCGACGCTCGCGTGGCATACGCTGAAATCGGCACTCGACGCCAAGGGCGCCGAAACGGTGGTGACGGAGTAACCGGCGATGGACGAAACCGGCAAACAGGAAACAGTTCCCGCGCCCGAAACCGCACCCGCATCCGAACCGGTTGCGGGCGGCGATCTGCGCCAGCAGGTGATCGAAACCCTGTGCACGATCTTCGATCCGGAAATTCCGGTGAACATCTATGAACTCGGACTGGTTTACGAGGTCGAGGCGAGCGCCGACGGCGACATCACCGTGACCATGACACTGACGACGCCCAACTGCCCGGTGGCCGGTTCCATGCCGGGCGAGGTCGAAACCCGCATTGGCGCCATGCCCGGCGTGCGGCACGTCGACGTCAACCTCGTGTGGGATCCGCCGTGGACGCCCGAACGCATGAGCGAAGCGGCAAGACTTGAACTCGGCATGCTGTAGCGAGACAGGCCATGACAGCGACCACCAACAGACCAAGCCCCGTGAAACTGACCGACGCCGCTGCGAAGCAGGTGGCGCGCATCCTCGCCAAGGCGACAGAGCCCGCCAAGGGCCTGTGGATCGGCGTCAGCGAAGGCGGCTGCTCGGGCAAGACCTACAAGATGGACTTTGCCCGCGAGATCAAGCCGGCCGACATGGTGGTCGAGGAAAAGGGCGTGACCATCGTCATCGACGCCCTTGCCTCGCTCTACCTGTTCGGCACCGAAATCGACTACGACGAAACGCCGCTCAAGGCAGGGTTCGTGTTCCGCAACCCGAACGAGACGGGCCGCTGCGGTTGCGGCGAAAGTTTCAGCATTTAAATTTCTATTGGGCCTTGCCCGCCCCGGCGCGGGGGACTAAACCCAGAAGGACAAAAACGGGGGGCGTTTCTTGGCTCAAGGCTTTCTCGGCGTACCGGACGTCGATCTCTGGCTGTTCGTCGGCCTGACGGCGGCATCGTTCTTCACCCATTTCTTCGGAATGGTCACAGGCGCGGCAGGCGGCCTGCTTCTGCTCGCAACCCTCGCCTCGTTCTTTCCACCGGTGATCGTGGTGCCTATGCATACGATCATCCAGCTCGCCACCAACGTCGGCCGGGTCATGATCATGTGGCGCCTCGTGCTGCGCCACCTGCTGCTGCCCTTCCTGATCGGTTCGGCCATCGGCGCCTTTGCCGGCGCACAGATCTTCGTGTCTCTGCCGAGCGGCATCCTGCAGGGCATTATCGCCTGCTTCATCCTGATTTCCATGTGGCTGCCCCGTTTCGCCCAGCTGGGCCAGGCCCAGGGCCGCTTCGCCGTCATCGGCTGCGCCGCAACGTTCCTGGGCGTTTTCGTCAGCGCCACGGGCACGATGGTAGGACCCTTCGTCCATCATGCCTCGCCCGACAGGCGCAACTACGTCGCCACCTTCGGTGCGCTGATGGTCATCATGCATTCGACGAAGCTGCTCGCCTTTATCAGCGTCGGCATCGCGCTCCATGCCTATGCGCCGCTGATCGTGGCGCTGATCGCATCGGGTATCTTCGCCACCTGGGTCGGCCGGCAGGTCCTGGACAAGGTGCCGGAGAAGATTTTCCGCGTCGTCTTTCGCGTCATCCTGACGCTGCTGGCGATCCGCCTGCTGTTCGTCGCCGGCCGCCAGATGGGGCTTTTCTAGGCCGTCGCGTCCAGTATTTCGTCCGAGACCTTCGCCGACGCGGCGCGCAGGACATCGGGCCCCGCCCCCGGCTTGTGCGCGTTTTCGGCGATATGCCGGCGCCAGGCCCGCGCGCCCTTGACGTTCTGGAACAGGCCAAGCATGTGGCGCGTCACGTCGGCGGCACGCCCGCCCCGGCCGACATGGGCTTCGATGTAATCGCACATGACATCAATCACATTGCGGCGCGTGAGGCGCGACGGCTGTTCGCCGAAGACACGCTCGTCGGCCTCGGCCAGCATCCACGGATCGTGATAGGCGGCGCGGCCGATCATCACGCCGTCGAGGTCGGCAAGATGCGCCAACGCCTCGTCCAGGGACTTGATGCCACCGTTGATGGCGATTTCCAGTTCCGGGTTCTCGCGCTTGAGGCGATGGACCTCGTCGGGGCGAAGGGGCGGAATATCCCGGTTCTCCTTCGGGCTTAGCCCTTCGAGAATGGCGATGCGGGCATGAACAGTGAAGCTGGTGACGCCGCCCCGGCGCACGGTGGCGATGAAGGCGGCAAGATCGTCGTAGCTTTCGCGCCCGTCGATGCCGATGCGGCATTTGACCGTCACCGGCAGACCGCCTTCGGCCATCGCCGCCACGCAATCGGCGACAAGCTGCGGTTCCGCCATCAGGCAGGCGCCGAAGCGGCCGACCTGCACACGGTCGGACGGGCAGCCGACATTGAGATTGATCTCGTCATAGCCGAATTCGGCCGCGATCTTCGCCACAGCCGACAGGGCCGAGGGGTCGGAGCCGCCAACCTGCAGGGCCACCGGATGCTCGGTCTTGTGATAGCCGAGGATGCGGTCGCGCTCGCCATGCAGGATGGCGCCGGTCGTGATCATTTCGGTGTAAAGCAGCGTGCGCTTGGTGATGGCGCGCAGGAAGTAGCGCTCGTGACGGTCGGTCCAGTCCATCATCGGCGCGACCGACAGACGGCGGTCGGGCTTTCGCGGCGTGGTCATGCCGTGAGCTTGCCCATGACCATCTCGGCGATGGCGAGCGAAGACGTAAGCCCCGGGCTCTCGATGCCGTAGAGATTGACGAGGCCCGGCACGCCGTGATCGGCCGGCCCCTGGATGACGAAATCGACGGCGCCTTCGCCGGGCGCCTGAATTTTGGGGCGGATGCCCGAATAGCCCGCCTGCAGCGCGCCGTCGGCCAGCCCCGGCCAGTAGGTGCGCACCGCCGCGTAGAAGCCTTCGCAGCGCCTGGGGTCCACGACGTAATCGAGGTCTTCGGGCCGCGCCACCGTGTCGATCCATTCGACATCGGGGCCGAACTTGCCCTGCCCCGCGAGATCGAGGGTCAGGTGCACCCCGAGGCCCGCCTGCTCGGGCGCCGGGTAGATCAGATGGGTAAAGGGTGCCCGGCCCGCCAGCGTAAAATAATTGCCCTTGGCGAAATAGCGCGGCGGCACGCTTGCCGCATCGAGGCCACGGATGGCCTGCGCCACCGGCTGGGCAAAGAGCCCCGCCGAATTGACGACCTCGCGCGCGAGCAGGCTCATGGGCTCGGCCCCGCCCGCCTCGATGCGGATGCCCGCGTCCGTGACCTCGCCCGCGACGAAGGGCGAGAGAAAGGCGATGGCCGCGCCCGCATCCTCGGCATCGCCCTGATAGGCAAGCATGAGGCCGTGGCTGTCGATGATCCCGGTCGAGGGCGACAGCAGCGCGGCGACGCAGGTCAGCGCCGGCTCCAGCGCCATCGCATCCTTGCCGTCGAGCCATTGCACATCGGTGACGCCGTTGGCGTGGGACTTGCGCTCGAGCCCGCGCAGGCCCTCGATCTGGCTTTCGTCGGTGGCGACGATCATCTTGCCGCAGCGGCGGTGATTGACGCCGCGCTCGGCGCAATAGCCATAGAGCCGGTTCTTGCCTTCGACGCAGAGCCGCGCCTTGAGGCTGTCGTTGGGGTAATAGATGCCCGCGTGAATGACTTCCGAATTGCGCGACGAGGTGCCGGTGCCGATGGCATCCGCCGCTTCGAGCACGATCACCTCGCGCCCCGAAAGCGCGAGTGCCCGGGCAACCGCAAGGCCCACCACCCCGGCCCCGATAACGACGCTGTCCACCTTTTCCGTAATGACGGCCTCCTCGGTCTTTCCGTGGCGGGTATAGGGCCTTCAGCCCCGGCCGGTCAACGGCCCCGCTCGGGAAGGGCCGGTTTCCGGGGGTTTCCGCCCGCCCGGCAGGAGCCCCTTGCCCTAGCCGCCGGAATCACTATGTTTGCGCCAAATTTCGCCCACGTCCCGGCACAGCCCGGGCGGGCCGCATGATGCGGCCGGGGGCCTGCCGAGTTTCCAAATCCGCCATGTCTGCCGCCCAGCCCGCATCGCTGCGTAATATCGCCATCATTGCCCACGTCGACCATGGCAAGACCACCCTGGTCGACTGCCTGCTCAAGCAGTCGGGCTCCTTCCGCGAAGGCCAGCATGTGGCCGAACGCGCCATGGACTCGGGCGACATCGAACGCGAACGCGGCATCACCATCCTTGCCAAGTGCACCTCCGTCGTCTGGAAGGACACGCGGGTCAACATCGTCGACACCCCGGGCCACGCCGACTTCGGCGGCGAGGTCGAACGCATCCTCGGCATGGTCGACGGCGTGCTCGTGCTCGTCGATGCCGCCGAAGGCCCGATGCCGCAGACCAAGTTCGTCCTCGGCAAGGCGCTGGCGCTCGGCCTGCGCCCGATCGTCGTCGTCAACAAGACCGACCGTCCCGACGCCCGCCCGCTTGAGGTCCAGAACGAGATGTTCGACCTGATGGCCGCGCTGGGCGCCAAGGAAGAGCAGCTCGACTTCCCGACGCTGTTCGCCTC
The DNA here is from genome assembly GCA_030831315.1 of Alphaproteobacteria bacterium. Lineage (GTDB taxonomy): Bacteria > Pseudomonadota > Alphaproteobacteria > SMXQ01 > SMXQ01 > WHSO01. Next base: position 43,604 of record JAURLI010000053.1, on the reverse strand, counting down.
GGCCAAGCTCGGCTGGGCGTCTGAAACTCCCGACGGCCCGCGCGTCGACATGGCGCCGCTGTTCGACCTCATCCTCAAACACGTGCACGAACCCGAAGCCGAACCGGACCGTCCCTTCCGCCTTCTCGTGACGACGCTGGAATACGACAGCTACCTCGGCCGCATCCTGACCGGGCGCATCCATTCGGGCGTCGCACGTGTAAACCAGGCCGTGAAGTCGCTCAGCCGCGACGGCAAGAAGATCGAGGACGGGCGCATCATGCAGCTGCTCGCCTTCCGCGGGCTGGAACGCGTGCCGGTCCCCGAAGCCCAGGCGGGCGACATCGTCGCCATTGCCGGCCTGGCCGAGACCACGGTTGCCGACACCATCTGCGAGCCGAAGGAAACCCAGCCGCTGGCCGCCCAGCCGGTCGACCCGCCGACACTGGCCATGACCTTCTCGGTCAACGATTCGCCGCTTGCGGGCCGCGATGGCGACAAGGTGACGAGCCGCCTGATCGGCGCCCGCCTCAAGCGCGAGGCTGAAGGCAACGTCGCCATCCGCATCCGCGAATCGGAAGCGGCCGGCGAGTTCGAGGTGGCAGGACGCGGCGAATTGCAGATCGCGGTTCTGATCGAAACCATGCGGCGCGAAGGCTTCGAACTTTCCGTCTCGCGCCCGCGCGTTCTGTTCAAGACCGACGCCGAGACCGGCCAGCAGATGGAACCGATCGAAGAAGTCGTCGTCGACGTCGACGAGGAATTCGCCGGCGCGGTGATGGAAAAGCTGGGCCAGCGGCGCGCCGAACTGATCGAGATGCGCCCGACGGGCGGCGCCAAGCAGCGCCTCGTGTTCCATGCGCCCACCCGCGCGCTGATCGGCTATCACTCGGAATTCCTGACCGACACCCGCGGCACCGGCATCATGAACCGCCTGTTCCACGGCTATGCCCCGTTCAAGGGCGCGATCAAGGGCCGCAATGCGGGCGTCCTCATTTCCATGACTCAGGGCGACATGGTCGCCTATGCGCTGTGGAACATCGAGGAGCGCGGCCGCCTGTTCGTCAATCCGGGCGAAGCAACCTACGCCGGCATGATCATCGGCGAGCACAGCCGCGGCAACGACCTCGAGGTCAATCCCCTCAAGGCCAAGCAGCTGACCAATATCCGCACCCACTCCAAGGACGAGGCCATCGTGCTGACCCCGCCGGTGCGCCTCTCGCTCGAAGACGCCATCGCCTATATCGACGACGACGAACTGGTGGAAGTGACGCCCAAGACCTTCCGCCTGCGCAAGCGGCTCCTCGATTCGAACGACCGCAAGCGCGCGGCACGAAAAGAAGCCAGCGCCTGAACGAAAAAAAGAAGGGCCCCATCCGGGGCCCTTCGCTTTTTGGTGATCAGCGCTGCGTGCTTACTTCACGACCGCAGTACGCTTCGGACTGTTCGTGGCATCGTTCTCGCCCGCATCGGCGATCTTGCGCGGCGACGAATCGGTGCGGCCCGAGGCGACGGCGCCCTTTTCATGGAAGCCCTGCACCAGCATGACCTCGGCATCGTCATCGCTGACGTTTTCGAACCAGTAGCGCGCGTCCTTCGGGATCAGCACGCCTTCGAGGCGGCCGAATTCACCGATCAGCTCGTCGCCCGGGCCATAGAACTTGATGCGCCCGGAGATCACGGTGAACATGCCGTCCACCTTGGAATGGAAGTGCAGGTTGTTTTCCCCGCCCTTGGCCTTCAGCACCTGGATATGGCCGCGCAGCAGGCCAGAATCACACAGGCGCACCGAAACCTTCGGACGCGGGCCCCAATCTTCGGGCTTCTTGTAACGGAATTTGACGATACGGGACTCGGCCTCGCGATGAACCTCTTCGTCGAGCTGCTTGGGATGCTGTTCGGCTACCGACATGATTTCCTCCTGATCGTTGAATTCTTGTTTTTCGGCATTTTATCAGACCCCGGCCCTCGGGCAAACCCGGCTATTGCCTAAGGATTCTGCCATCCGGCAGGTATTCGCCCGAGCGATCGATGACTTCAAGTGCCCACAGGTCGGGATCGAATTTCACCTGGCGGGCGATATAGGCCTCGGCCTCGGCCTCGGGCACCGGCTGGGCACCGAGCGGCCAGTGCCAGGCGAGCCCACCTTCCGGGGCGGTCGTTTGGGCCAGCACCCGCGCCTGGCCATTGGCGCCGATGATCTTGAGAATGATTGCCCCGGCATCGTCGTCGCCGTGGCGCAAGACAGTCGCCGGGCGGCCGGCGACATCGCACAGCCTGAGCTGGGCCCCCACCCACAGCGCCGACTTTACCCTTTGATCCATTTTCCCTGTCCCCCCATTGGCAACCCGCCAACGGGGCCAGTATACTTCCCAAAACGGCGCAGGGAGATTGCCATGATCAAAATGAAGGGCCTGACCCACTTCACCATTCCGGTTTCGGACCTCAAGCGGTCCAAGGACTTCTACCTCAATACCATCGGGTTCGATTTCGTCCGCGAGAACAAGCACATGGTGTTCTGCAAGAACCAGGACGACTATTTCGTGCTGACCCACTCGAAGAACAAGATCGATCCCAACCCCGGCGACGAGAACGACATCCACACGGCCTTCTACGTCGATGCCGACGAATACGACCGCGCCAAGAAGTACCTGATCGACAAGGGCGTGAAGGTCATCCTGGACGAGGAGCGCCATGGTGATGCGACCTTTACCGGGCGCAGCCTGTACTTCCACGATCCCGACCGCAACGTGATCGAACTGCACGATTCGGACAAGGACTAGTCCCTGCTCCAATGACAAAGGGCGGCGCCGGTGGCGCCGCCCTTTTGCTTTGCCCGGTTGCGGTTGCGTTCAGGCGAGGTTGTAGAGCCGCGCCGAATTGGGGCCGAGGATCTTGTCCACGCTCGCCAGCGGCACGTCGCCGCCCTCGCGCAGGATGCGCAGGGCCTCGATCTCGGCCGAAGTATCGGTATGGCCGTAGTCGGTGCCGACGATCAGGTTGTCGTCACCGGCACGATTGATGATGTAGGGGATGTCGTCGCTCACCTCGAGGGTGACGAAGATGTTGTTGTCCTTGAGCGGATCGGACGCGAGGCGGCGGCCCTTGCGGCGCAGGCGCTTTTCCGCATCGATCAGGGCATAGGGTACCCAGCTGGCGGAGGCCTCGATGAAGGCCCATTTGAGGTCGGGATAGCGCTTTGGCACCTCGAATTCGAGCAACCCGTGGAAGGTCGCGATCATCGCCAGCTTGAACTTGGCGAAGTTATGGCCTTCCAGCAGGTCATGATAGGTGTAGGACGCATTGCCCGAATGGTAGGTGATGGGAATGTTCAGTTCCTGGGCGGCCTCGAAAAGCGGCGCGAAATAGCTGTCGAAAACGGGGCGTTCGCATTCGAAGGGCCGCAGGAAGACCGAAACCGCGCCGTTAGCCTTGCAGTATTCCAGCTCCTCGCGCATGCGGTGCATCGAGGCCATCGGGATCATGGCCGCCCAGTAGAGCCGCTTGGGCGCCTGTTTCCAGATATCGGCCATCCACTGGTTATAGGCGTGATAGAGCGCGAATTCCGCTGCTGCGTCCCGCGCGCAAGGGGCGAGGAAGATGGTCGGATAGAGCACCTGCACGTCGATGTTCAGCTCGTCCATATGGGCGAGACGCTTCGACACGTCGGTCAGGTTGCGCGATTCCTCGCCGGTCTGCTCGATATTGATGTTACGGTCCCAGGGCTGGATATGGGTCTCGAACATCGCCCATTCGCGCGACTTGTTGCCGCGGTTGGTCTGGCCGAACTGGCCGGTGAGCTGCTGCAGGACGGCAGGGGCGTATCGGCGCGCCTCCTCGGGCAGGTAGCTCCAAGTGTGATCGGTTTCGATCACGTGGGCGTCGGCGTCGATGACGGTCATGCGGTTCTCCCGGAGGGTCGTTTTTGTCCCCGGCGCAACGGCCGGGGCGCGGGTTATCGGTCGGGTCAGGGGCGGAGTTTATGCCCCTTCCCCGTATCGGGAAATAGGCAAGCGTTTGCGTCCAGCGAAGGCGGAAACCCTTGGCCTTTTCCGTTCAAACCTATAAAATTCGCCGGTGCGAGGCGCCCGGATCATTCTAGGCGCCATCACATTGAAAAATCAGGGCTTCAGGTGCCGCCGCCTCAGTCGCGGCAGGATGAAGCCTTTCGGTTGCGGGCATTCTGCCCCACCGGAGAGCACAATCGGGAATCGAAGAAGCATGGACAGTACGTTCGGTGAAAAGTTTGGTATCGGTCAGCCCGTCCGGCGCAAGGAAGACCAGCGCCTGCTGAAGGGCGGCGGCAAGTACACCGATGACGTCAGCATTCCGGGACAGGCCCACCTCGCCTTTGTCCGCGCTGCCGTCGCCCATGCCCGCCTCAAGGGCATCGACGGTACCGCCGCGCTCAAGGGGCCCGGTGTTCTCGGGGTCTTCTCCGGCAAGGACATGGAAGCCGACGGCATCGGCCGCGTCATCACCGACGCCGCGCTCAAGGACCTCTCGGGCAAGGTGATGTTCCGCACCAAGCGCCTAGCGATGCCCGTCGACAAGATCCGCTACGCGGGTGAGCCGATCGCCGTCGTCGTCGCCGAAACCGCGGCGCAGGCCCGCGACGCGGCCGAACTGGTGCAGGTCGATTACGAAGAACTGCCCGCCGTGGTGACGGCCCGGCAAGGCCTTGCTAAGGGCGCGCCCGCCATACATGACGAGCAGCCCGACAACCTGTGCCTGCATTATGAAAACGCCACCTCCGAAGCCTACGACGCGGCGGCAAAACAGGCCGCGCGCATCGCCAGCATCGAACTGGTCAACAACCGCGTGATCCCCGTGCCGATGGAGCCCAAGTGCTGCGTCGCCGACATGGACACCAAGAGCGGCCGCCTCACCTTCTACGCGCCCACCCAGGGCGGGCGGCGCGTTCAGGGCGCGGTCGCGGAAATGCTGTTCGGCGGCGACGGCGACAAGGTACGCCACGTCTCCGACAATACTGGTGGCGGCTTCGGCACCCGTTCCAAGATCTACCCGGAAATCCTCGCCACCTGCTATGCGGCCAAGAAGCTCGGCCGCGCCGTCAAGTGGTCGGGCGACCGCTCGGAAACGATGGTCTCGGACCTTCATGGCCGCGACCAGGTCGATCGCGCCGAACTGGCGCTCGATGCCAACGGCAAGATCCTCGGCTACAAGGTCGAGATGCTCGCCAATATCGGCGCCTGGGTGACCGAGAACGGCGCGCGCCTGCCTATCGATGGCGGCGGGCGCATCGTTGGCGGCCTCTACGACATTCCGGTTCTCTATTTCTCCTGCAAGGCGGTGATGACCAACACCGTGCCGACCGATACCTATCGCGGCGCGGGACGGCCGGAAGCCAACTTCCTGATCGACCGGCTGGTCGAAAAGGCGGCACGCGAAATGGGCATCGACATCCGCGAGATGCGCAAGCGCAACTACATCACCAGCTTCCCCTACAGGACACAGATGGGCCTGACCATCGACAGCGGCAATTTCGCAAAATGCCAGGACGAAGCCTGCAAGACCATCGGCTGGGACGACTTCCCGGCCCGGCGCAAGCAGTCCGAAGCGCGCGGACGGCTGCGCGGCATCGGCATGACCTCGTTCATCGAGGGTTCGGGCGGCCGGCCCGAGGAAACCATGCGCCTTCGCTTCGAGAAGGACGGCAAACTGAGCGTCATCTGCGGCACGTTTTCCCACGGCCAGGGCCATGCCACGGTCTATTCCCAGCTTCTGCACGACAAGCTGGGCATGCCCTTCGATGCGGTCAGCCTGATCCAGGGCGATACCGACACCGCGCCGGAAGGTGCGGCGGGCACTTTCGGCTCGCGCTCATCACAGATGGGCAGCATGGCCATCATCGGGGCTGCCAACATCATCGTCGAAAAGGGCAAGAAGATCGCGGGCCACCTGCTGCAGGCACCGCCGACGGAAGTGAAGTTCGAAGGCGGCAACTTCGTCGCCCGCGCGGGCTCGATCTCGATCACCGAGATCGCCAAGGCCGCCCATGATCCGGCGAAGCTGCCCGAAGGCATGGAGCCCGGGCTCGATGAAACCTTCGTCTACAAGCGCGCCAACGGCCGCGACGACATGAACTACCCGAACGGCTGCCATATCTGCGAGGTCGAGGTCGATCCCGAAACGGGCCATATCGAGATTCTTGATTTTGCCGCCGCCGACGACTGCGGCTTCGTTCTCAACCCGCTGATCGTGCACGGCCAGGTCCACGGCGGCATCGCCCAGGGCATCGGCCAGGCGCTGACCGAATATCTCGTCTACGACGAGGAAACCGGCCAGCTGCTGACCGGCACCTTCATGGACTACGGCATGCCGCGGGCGCACCACTTCCCCGACATGAAGGCGGTGTTCTCGCCGACCATGTCGACGAACAACGATCTCGGCGTCAAGGGCGCGGGCGAAGCCGGTGCCTGCGGCGCACCGACCGCTTTCGTTCATGCCGTTCTCGATGCCCTGCGACCGCTCGGCGTCGAACACATCGAAATGCCGCTCACGCCCAATCGGGTGTGGCAGGCCATTCAGGCCGCAAAGCGTAAAGGAGCTGCGTAAAACCATGGATATGTCCGGCGAAAAGCGGATCAATGCCCCCCGCGATGCGGTGTGGGCCGCCTTGAACGATCCCGAGGCTTTGAAGGCCTCGATCCCCGGCTGCGAATCGGTCGACAAGAAATCCGACACCGAATTCGCGGCAAAGGTGGGTCTCGCCATCGGCCCGGTGAAGGCCAAGTTCGCGGGTGAAGTGACGCTGACCGACCTCGACCCGCCCAACGGCTACACGCTGACCGGCCAGGGCTCGGGCGGCGTCGCCGGTTTCGGCAAGGGCGAGGCGAAGGTGTCTTTGCGCGACGACGCGGGCGCTACGATCATCTCCTACCAGGTTCATGCCAGCGTCGGCGGCAAGCTCGCCCAGGTCGGCCAGCGGCTGATCGATTCGACGGCAAAGAAACTGGCCGACCAGTTCTTCGAGAAATTCACCGCCCATGTCGAGGCATCGGCAGGAGGTACGCAGGCACCTGCGACGGCCCCCGCAGCCCAGACCGCCCCGGCGCCGAAGGCGCCCGCGGCGGCGGCAGGCGGCGGCCTGACCTTCTGGCTGTTTGCCGCAGCCGGGCTAATAGCACTTTGGATCGTCAATCACTGAGCGCATAATTAGGGAAATGCGCCGGTGCCCACAGGGAGCACGGCGCGTCAAAAGGAGGGAGCCTTGAGCACCAAAGTCAGCATGACCGTCAATGGCAGGAAAGTCTCGGCCGATGTCGAGCCCAGGACCCTTCTGGTCCAGTACCTGCGCGAGCACCTTGGCCTGACGGGAACCCACGTGGGTTGCGACACCTCCCAGTGCGGGTGCTGCAACATTCACCTGAACGGCGAAGCGATCAAGTCCTGCACCATCCTCGCGGTGCAGTGCGAAGGCGCCAACGTGACCACCATCGAAGGCCTCGCCTCTCCGGACGGAGAACTGCACCCGATGCAGAAGGCCTTCTGGGAACACCACGGCCTGCAGTGCGGTTTCTGCACGCCGGGCATGGTGATGGTCGCCTGCGATATCGCGCGCCGCAAGCCCGATGCCGATGAGCAGACTATTCGTCACGAACTGGAAGGCAACATCTGCCGCTGCACAGGCTACCAGCACATCGTCGAGGCCGTGCACAGCGGCATTCAGGCGATGAACCAGGCCAAGCGCTGATCGGGGAGGACAGGCACACATGTACGCATTCAACTATCACCGCCCCAAGTCTCTGGATGAAGCCGCTGGCCTCGTCGCCAAGGCCGAAGACGGCAAGCTGGTCGCCGGCGGCATGACGCTGCTGCCGTCGATGAAGCTGCGTCTCGCCTCGCCGTCGGACCTCGTCGATCTGTCATCCGTCGATGGCCTCAAGGGCATCACCGTTTCCGGCAAGACCGTCACCATCGGCGCCATGACGCGCCATGTCGATGTTCACACCTCCGCCGATGTGCAGAAGGCGATCCCGGCGCTGGCCGCGCTGGCTGGTGGCATCGGCGATCCCAGTGTGCGCAACCGCGGCACCATGGGCGGTTCGGTGGCCAATTCGGACCCTGCGGCGGATTATCCGTCGGCCGTTCTCGGCCTCGGCGCCACGGTGGAAACCAACAAACGCAAGATCGCAGCCGACGACTTCTTCAAGGGCCTGTTCGAAACGGCGCTGGAGCCGGGCGAGATCATCAAGGCGATCCACTATCCGGTGCCCGACGCCGCGGCCTATGAAAAGTTCCCGCAGCCGGCTTCCGGCTATGCCATGGTCGGCGCTTTCGTCGCCCGCTTCGGCAAGGATGTCCGCGTCGCCATTACCGGCGCCAAGGACCATGTGTTCCGGGTGCCCGAAATGGAAAAGGCGCTGGCCGCCAATTTCAAAGCCGACGCCATCGCCGGCATCAAGCTGAGCGAAGACGACATGCTGTCGGACATCCATTGCAGCGCCGACTACCGCGCGCACCTGGTAAGCGTGATCGCCAAGCGCGCCGTGGCCAAGGCCGGCGGCTGACGCATCCATAGCCTGCAAAAAAGGGCGGTCCCGGGGGACCGCCCTTTTCTTTTCCATCAGGCCTCCGGTTTTCAGGCCTGTGGTTCCTTGAAGTCCGTGTTGTGGGTCGGGAACCACTCGTGGCCCTTCAGCATGTAATGCCAGTAAAAGAGCGGCAGGCCCGTGACCTTGATCCACCAGTTGACCCAGCGCTCCTTGGCAGGATCGAGGGGGAAGGTCGGCGTGACCTTGCCGCCATAGATAAACTCGGCAAGGATCGCTTTCCCGTAACCGGTCAGAAGCGGGCAGGACGCATAGCCGTCGTAGCCCGCCTGCAGCGTGCGGTTGCTCATGGCATGAAGGATGTTCCGGACGACAACCGGCGCTTGCTTGCGCACGGCAGCGGCGGTCTTGGAATTGGGCGTTGAGCACACGTCGCCGATCGAGAACACGTTGGCGAACTTCACGTGCTGCATGGTGTTCTGGTTGACGTCGACGTAACCGGCCGCATTGGCGAGTGGCGAGGATTTCACCGCATCGGGTGGGCTCTGGGGCGGTGAAACGTGCAGCATGTCGAAGGGCACGGTGATTTTCTCGCCTTGGCGGTCGCCGCCGACAATGGCGATGGTCGCCGTCTTGGCCGCGCCGTCCACGGCGACCAGTTCGTGCTGGAAATGCGCCTTCACACCATAACGGGCGACAACCTTGGTCAACTCGCGGGCGAAGAAGGGTACGCCGAAGATCGCCGGGCCATGCACGTAGTAATTCAGCTCGCAGCCAGCGATCCCGTGCTTGCACAGAAAATCGGCCGTCAGATAGACGATCTTCTGGGGCGCGCCTGGGCACTTGAAGGGCAGTGGCGGCTGGGAAAAGACGACTTTCGCGCCGGGCTTGAGGTTCTGGATGCAAGTCCAGGTGTACTCGACCGAATCGGGCGAATAGTTGCTGCACACCCCGTTCTTGCCGAGGGTTTCGCGCAAGCCCGCGATCTTGTCGAGATCGAGCTTCACGCCCGTCGCCACCACCAGGTGGGCGTAGCCGATCGTTTCGCCGTTCGACAGCGTCACGGTGTTGCTTTCCGGCGCGAAAGACACCGCCGCGGCCTTGATCAGGGTCACCCCGGTGGGAATGAGATCGGCCACGTTGCGTCGCGTGCTGGCAAGCGTCGCCACCCCGCCGCCCACGAGGGTGAAGGCGGGCTGGTAGTAATGCACATCGGACGGCTCGACGATCGCGATGTCGAGGCCTCGCGGACCACGGCGCCGAAGGCTCGCAGCCACGGTAATTCCGGCAGTGCCGCCACCGATGATGAGGACCTGATGATGTTGTCCGGCCATTTTGATACCTGCCTGCATAGGGGGGCAAAGAAAAGCGCCCGGCGGCGGGAAGCCCCCGGGCGCCTCGATTTGAGATTATAGCCTAACCCATCAGGGCGCGGCAGCGTTCCGGCGGCAGTTCGACCTGAATGGTTTGGCCTTCGACAACGGCGGTCGAAGGATGCAGCTTGAGCCGAAGCGCCGTATCACGCAGCGTAATGCGGAACTCCGTCGCGTCACCCATGAACATGGCGGCTGCCACCCGGCCTTCGACGACGTTATTGGCACCGGTGCTGCTGCCCGCCGCCATCAGGTTCACATCTTCAGGACGCACAACAATGATGACCCGGGAGCCGATCGTGGCGCCATCGGGCAGCAGGCATTTGAGGTTGCCCGACGCGGTTTCCACCTCGCCCAGGCCTGAGCCGATTGGCAAGGCCTTCACGTGGCCTTCGATGAAGTTGGTAAGACCGATGAAGTCGGCGACGAAACGGACTTTTGGCTGGCTATAGATCTCGACCGGAGAACCTTCCTGCGCGATCTGCCCCTGGTCCATGACAGCTATAACGTCGGACATGGTCAGGGCTTCAAGCTGGTCATGGGTGACGTAGACAGTCGTTATGCCCAGGCGCTTGACCAGATCGCGGATTTCGGTGCGCGTTTCCTCACGCAGCTTGGCGTCGAGGTTAGACAGCGGTTCGTCCAGAAGAAGAACCTGCGGCTCGCGCACTAGTGCGCGCGCCAGCGCAAGGCGCTGCTGCTGGCCGCCCGACAGGAACGGCGCCGGCCGATCTTCGAAGCCCGTGAGCTGAACGAGATCCAGCGCCGCCATAACCTTCTTGCGGATTTCCTCGCGCGAGAAGCGGCCCTTCATCTCGCGCAGCGGGAAGGCGACGTTTTCAAAGACATCCATATGCGGCCAGATCGCGTAGGACTGGAACACCATGCCGATATCACGCTTGTAGGCGGGCACCATGACGCGCTGCTCGGTCGAATAGACCAGCTGGTCGTTGATCGAAATCTCGCCGCCGCTCGGCCGCTCAAGGCCGGCAAGGCACCGCAGCGTCGTCGTCTTGCCGCAGCCCGAAGGCCCAAGCATCGTGTAGAACTGTCCCTTCTTCACGTGGATGTTGATACCGCGCACGGCGTGAACGCTTCCAGCATCGCTCTGGTAGTGCACGTGAAGATTACGAATGTCGATCATAACGTCTCCCCGGGGTTCCTGACGGCATGTTCTTGTGGCACGGGCACGTCAGACAGCCCGAACCTTTGCAGCAGCCATTTTCCCAATGTCGAAGCACATTGGCAACAACCGCGGCATATCACCCATTTCTGTGAAACATTGTGTTTCCAATACCTTAGGCATTATTGCCCGCAATAATTCTGCTGCCGGCCCGGCCAAGGAGGATATCCGCTGCATCCTCCATCCTGCCGATCGCCGCGATGCCGCCACCTTGGGCAAAGGCCGCGGCCGCGGCCGCTTTCGGCCCCATCGAACCCGGGTCGAGCGCGAGCCCCGGGATTTGCCCTACCGGTATTTGCGGGAGCAGTTCCGCCCCGGCATCACCGAAGCCGCTGTATACACCAGCAACGTCGGTCAGCAGCAGCAACGCATCGGCACCGATGTCGCGCGCTAGCAGGGCGGAGGTACGGTCCTTGTCGATCACGGCCTCAACCCCGTAAAGAGCGCCGGAAACAGAGCGCGCCACCGGAATCCCCCCGCCACCCGCACAAATCACCACGAAGCCTTCGGCTACGAGATGGCGAATGGTGGCGATCTCGATGAGCCGCACCGGCGCGGGGGACGGCACCACGCGCCGCCACCCTTTTCCGTCAGGCGCGACCGTCCATCCGCGCACGGCAGCAAGATGCCGCGCTTCGGTCTCGTCATAAACGGGACCGATCGGCTTGCTCGGACGGGCAAAAGCGGGATCGGCGGGATCAATCTCGACGAGCGTCAGCAGCGTCGCCATCCTGCGCCCTGGCAGGCGCGGCGAAAGCTCCTGCTCGATAAGGTAGCCGATCATGCCTTCGCTCTCGGCATTGAGCACATCAAGCGGCCAACCGTCGCCCCCGGCTGCCGCCTGCAGCGCGAGCAGGCCGACCTGCGGGCCGTTGCCGTGGGTAATGACGACGTCGTGCTGCGCGGCTACCGCCGCGATGGCCCGCGCTGCAGCGGCGACGTTCCGGCGCTGGTTTTCCGCCGTAAGCGGCTCGCCCCGCCTCAAGAGCGCATTTCCACCAAGGGCGATAACGACCCGCATCAGTCCCTGCCCGCATCGAGGCTCGCGCAGAACGAATCGACGATCCCGTCAAGGCCCGGGGCTTCCCGCCCGGCAAAGGCATAGGTCGCGTGGATGACGGGCTTGTCGATGGCGATGAGATTTTCGAGCCGGATCGGCGTGGCAACGACCACGACATCGGCCGGCACCGCCCGCACGGTCGCGGCCAGATCATCGAGTTGCGCTGGGAAATAACCGACCGCCGGAAGCACGGCACCGATATGAGGATACCGGGCATAGGTTGCTGCGATTTCGCCCACCGCATACTTGCGCGGATCGATGATTTCTCCGGCGCCCGCCGCCTTTGCCGCGACGAATCCCCCGCCATAGGCCATGCCGCCGTGGGTGATCGTCGGTCCGTCCTCGATGACAAGGACACGCTTGCCCCGCAGGGCCGCCGCATCGGAAAGGGTCACGGCGAGGTCGCCATGCAGGATGCCCGCTTTCGGGTTCACCGCGCGGACCGCCGCCTCGACCGCTTTCACCGCTGATGGGGCTGCGCCCGCAACCTTCATGATCAGAACATGGTCAGCCATGCCCAGCACCGTTTCGCCCGGATGATAGAGGGTTTCGTCGCCCGCCCTCAGGGCATCTGCCAGGACAATGTGAAGGTCCGGCCGGATGAAGGGAAAATCATTGTTGCCGCCGTCCCACAGGACGATATCGGCATCAGCTTCCGCCTGGGCCAAAATCCGCCCGTAATCGACGCCCGCATAGATCACGGCGTTAGCGGCAACATAAGGCTCGTACTCTTCGCGTTCCTCGATGGTGCAATTGGCGGCATCGAGATCGGCAAGGGTCGCAAACCGCTGCACGTCCTGGCGCGCCAGATCGCCGTAGGGCATGGGGTGGCGCAGCACGGCGACCGAAAGGCCGCGCGCCTGCAATCGCGCAAGGATATACCGGCTGACCGGCGACTTGCCGCAGCCGGTGCGCACGGCGGTAACGGCAATCACCGGCTTGTTCGCAGGGATCATCGTCGCCGCCGGGCCCGGCAAGGTAAAATCGCAGCCCGCCGCCAGAAAGCGTGACGCAAGATGCATCACCGTTTCGTGGGTCACGTCGGAATAGGCGAACACCGCTTCCGCGATGGCGTTATCGCGGCAGAAGGCCGGCAGCGCGCCCTCTTCCATGATCGGGATGCCGTCAGGATACAGCGACCCGGCAAGGACCGGCGGATAGCGCCGCCCGGCAATCCCCGGGATCTGAGCAGCGCCGAAGGCGACGACTTCTACCAAAGGGTCGTCGCGATAGAGCAGGTTGAAATCGTGAAAATCGCGCCCGCCTGCGCCAAGGATGACGATGCGGCGGCGTGTGCTCACGGCATTCAGGTTCCCTGGGACTGGATGTGGCGGCTCGACCCGAAGCCGAAGCTGCGCACGAACACCGTTATCAGCAGCAGCAGTAAGATCATGATGACGCCGATGGCGCCGACCGCCTGCATTTCGCCCTCGTCCCACATGTTCCAGATGATGACCGCCAACACCTGGTTTTCAGGCCCTTCGTAGAGGATCAGCGGCAGCGAGGCGGACCGCACGACATGCAGCATCACCCAGACCCAGACGCCGACGAAAGTGGGCAGCATCAGCGGATAGAAAATCCGCCACATCGTGCGCCAGTGCGGAGCGCCGGAGACATGGGCGGCCTCTTCCAGGTCCTTGTGAATCTGCAGGATCGCGGCATTCATGGCGCGCGTGCCATAGGCGATGTAGCTGACGACAAAAGCGATGCAGATCGACCAGATGGAACCGAAGATGTCGAAGCCCAGGTTCGCGCCCTGCAGATAGACCCACAGGAAAGCGAGACCCAGAACAATGCCCGGAATCGCATGGGGCATGAAGGCAAGCTGATCGAGGAACTTGCGGCCGATGAACTTGGTGCGTACGACGACAAGCGAGACAAGGAAAGCCAGCACCACCGTACCGGTCGATGTCGTAACGATCAGAAGGATGGTATTCCAGATCGCCTGCAGCAGGAACGGATCATCGCCGAGGTTGAGGTAATGCTGGAGGGTCAGTTTATCAAGGACCTCCCAGCTCGGCGGCTGCACGAAGGGCAACAGGGATACATAGACGAAGACCAGCAGCGGCAGGATGATCGAGAACAGCAGAAAGGCGAAGACGAGGATGCCAGCCGGCCAGCGCAACCAGGCGAGCGACTGGGTCCGTGGGCGATAGCCCTTGCCGGTAACGATCGTGTAGCGCTCCTGATGGGCGATGACCCGCGAATAGGCGATGGTGGCCACCACCGCCACCACCAGGTAGATCATGGCGAGGGCATTGGCCTTGCCGTATTCGGGCAGCACCGTCGCAGAGTGGTGAATCTGGTAGATCTTGGTCGAGAACACGAAGATATCAGCAGGCATGCCGAGGATGCCCGGCACCTCGAAGACTTCCAGCGCCGTGATGAACTGGTAGATGACGATGGCGATCAGGCCCGGCAGCAGCAGCCGCGCCGTCACCTTGCGCAGGGTCGAGGTGGGCCCCGCCCCCGACATCGCCGCCGCCTCTTCCAGCGACGGGTCCATAGAGCGCATCAGCGGCACCAGCATGAGGAAGGCCGTCGGCACAAGCCGCAAGCCTTCGACGAAGATCATGCCGCCCAGCGAATAGATATTGATCGGATCGATATCGAGACCCAGCGTCTCGATCAGGAACGTGTTCAAAAAGCCGATACGCGGGCTCAGCAACAGGACCCAGGCCATCGCCTGCAGCATTCCTGGCATGGCTAGCGTCATCGGAACACCGGCATAGATCCAGATCTTGCCGGGCATGTCCGTGCGCTCCACGAGCCAGGCGAGCGTTGCCGCCAGGCTGATGCCGAGCGCGGTGGCGCCGAACACATAAATGAACGTATTGGAAAACAGCGCGTAGGTGGTCGGGTCCGACCATACCGAAACGTAATTTTCTAGATTGAGCGCCCCGAGGTCGATATCGGTCGGCACCTGGCTTTGCGACATGGAGCCAAGGACGAGAAAAACCGCCGGAAGCCCGACAAGGGCCAGCATCAGAACGGTCAGAAACCAGTGCCACGGACTGCCAAGCCGCAAGCGCGACAGCAGGCTGCCCTGCGACCGGATATCGAGAGTTTCAACGGCCATGAACGCTTCCCTGCCTAATCTGATCCAAACGGTCCGAAGCCCGGAACGGCACCGACCGGCCCGACGCGATTGCGCCGGGTCGGCCGGAACCCGTTACCAAACCGAAGGTCCTAATTGCACGCGATGGACTTGGCCTCGCCGCCGTCACCGGCGTAATTGACCTTGCACTCCATCCCGGCCTTCAGGGCGCCGCGCTTGGCGGGCTTGCCGCCCACCGTGATCTTGGTGCGCGATGCCGACACCGAGGCGGTGTGCTTGCTGCCCTTCACGTCAAAGGCAACCTTGCGGCCGCCGTTGATGATTTCGCCCAGCTTGGTGCTGACCGTGGCCGCCTTGGGCGGAACGTAGCCGCCGCCCTGGATCCAGAGCGGATCCCAGAACTTGGCGAGGCGCACGGAGGTCTTGTCCGATTCGGCGCCGAGTATGGCCTTCTTCTTGCCCTCGACGGCCTCGGGGAAGTAGATGAACTCCTTGCGCTGCAGGCCCTTGTGAATGGGTGTCGATTCCTCGGCCCAGTACTGGGCGACCTGGCCTTCCTTGCTGAGCAGCCAGTTGACCCAGATCTTCGCCGCGTTGATATGCGGCGCGCCCTTGAACACGCCGAGCTCGGACACGGTGAAAGGCACGGGTTCCGGGCAGTGGTAGCCGATCGGGGCGCCCTTCTCGGCTTCGGGGCCGACGCGGTTCATGGCCGAGGGGACGGCCATGTCGCCCTCGCCAAGAATGACGAGGTTGAGGATCGCGCTCATCCCTTCCTTGCGCAGCTGTGGCTTGAGGTCGACCAGAAGCTTCCGCGTGAACTGCTGGCCCCAGTCGTCACCCTTGGCTTCCCAGAGGTTAAGCAGCCAGTTGTTCGGCCGGTTGCCGATCATCAGCTTCTTGTTGCCGAAGCGGTCAGAGGCCACGAGGTCGTCCCACGTCTTGGGCAGTTCCTCCTTCTTCACCTTCTTGGTGTTGTAGGTCATGCACCAGTAGCGGGTGCGCGTCGCGACCGAGATGTGGTCGGGCTGCTTCGCTTCTTCCGGCAAATTCTTGTAGTTGGGCAGATCGGACATATCGGCGAAGGCGCCCGCCTGACGGAACAGGTAGACATTTCCCGACAGGCCGATGGTGATGTCGGTCAGGTAGCGGCCTTCCTTGAACGCGGCGAGCGGGCGGATATAGCGCCGCGCCGAGGTGCGGACTTCGGACTGCTTGACCTTGATGCCGGGATAACGCGCCGTGAAGATGTCATTGATCTTCTTCCAGTCCTTGGGACGGTGCGTCGAATAGATGATCAGTTCCTTTTCCTTGTTGACCGCGGCATCGAGCCACTCTTTCGGCACCTTCAATTCTTCATCCACGCCGGCAAGAATCTCGGGGCTGAATTTCAGCGCCTTAAGCATGGCTTGGGTGGGCTTGGGCAGCTCGGCTGCCGATGCGAGCCCTGAAACAGCGACCCCGGCGGCGACGACGGTCAAAAATGTGGCGATGCGATTCATCAGAGTATTCCTCCCTCCTCTGTGGCGGGGCCTGTCATCCCCATCTTCCGTGCCTGAGCTTTCGGCCCGAATTCCAAAGGTTTGACGGATCTGGCCCAGAGATTGGCCGAAATGACCGAATGGGTCAACCACAAGGGGCTTTCGGGTTAATGCGGCAGAAGATAGTCTTTCCGAATCAAACACCAGGAACCGTAGGTCCGGGGAGCCCATGAAACTTGTCAGCTATACGGCGATCGGCGAAAGACCGCGCCATCGCCGCCTCGGCATCGTCCTTGAAAACGATATCATCGCCGATGGGAGGGCCGGCTATGCGCGCCTGCTGGCCGATCAGGGCGATCTTCAGGCCGAGGCCATCGCCGCCTTGCGCATGCCCTGCGAAGGTGCCGCCTTTCTGGCTGGCGGCCCCGTCGCCATGGCCGAGGCGCGACGGGCCGCGGCATGGCTCGCCCGATTGCACGACGATCACCCCGATGCCCGCGGCCTCGACGACGAGCCGCTCTTCTGCCACCTGTCGGACACGCGCCTGTTCGCACCGCTGCAACCGTCGAAAGTCATCGCCGCGGGGCGCAACTATGGCGCCCATCACAAGGAAATGAGCAATTCCGACATGCCCTACCGGCTGCCGTCGAGCTGGCTCAAGGGCGCATCGGCCGTCATCGGCCCCCATGACGACATCGTGCGCCCGAAGGCGGTGCAGAAAATGGACTACGAGACCGAGCTTGCCTTCGTCATCGGCAAGCGCTGCAAGAACGTGCCCCGCGAAAGGGCCGCCGAAGTCATCGCCGGATACGTCGTCGCCAATGACGTGACGGCACGCGACATCGGCCGGCTCGAGCGCGCCGAAGGCAACCGCCTCCTCGGCAAGAGCTATGACGGCTTCTGTCCGATCGGCCCCTGCCTCATCACCGCCGACGAAATTGCCGATGCCGGCAATCTGGACCTGATGACGCGGGTGAACGGCGACATCCGCCAGGATGCGAATACCAGCGACATGATCTGGAAGATTCCCGATATTCTGGCCTACGTGTCGCAGATCGAACTGTTGCCCGGCGACATCGTGACCACCGGATCGCCCGAAGGTGTCGCCCAGGGCGGCGCCAATAAGGGTAATGGCGCCAAGTTCCTGAAGCCGGGCGACGTTCTGGAATCGGAAATCTCGGGCATCGGCGCGCTTCGCAACCGGATTGTCGAAGATCCGCTGGAGCCGAGCTGGGACTGGCAAGAACACAAATCCTGAGGGGAGAAGAAAAATGGCCGAAGGGGATATCCGCACCGACGATGACGTCTGGTACGAAAATTTCGTCGAAAACTACCTGCCGAAAGGCAGCGAGCGCATCGGCGATGGCTCAGCCCCGCGCCCCGCGGCGCTCGTCCACATCTCGCTCGGCACCGACGAGAACTTCGAAAAGATGGTCGATTTCTACATGAAGTTCTTCAACTGCAAGGTCGTCAACTACCGCGACAAGCGCGCCGCATCGGGCGACGGCGGCCGCGCCGCCTTCATCAGCTGGGACAACCGGGACCACCGCTTCGCCATCCTCGAACGCAAGGGTAGCCAGCGCGCCCGGGGCCGGGCCGGCATTGCCCATGCTGCCTTCCAGTACGCCTCGCTCAAGGACCTCGTCGCGCTGTACCGCCAGGCCAAGTCGTGGGGCATCGGCATCGTGCATGCCATCAACCACGGCCAGTCGACGTCGTTCTATTACTCTGACCCCGACGGCAACGAGATCGAGACCTACATCGACAATTTCGATACGCCCGAGGAATGCACCCACTTCAAGCACTGGATCCAGTACCGGCCGGGGCTCGAATACAACATGAAGCTCGGCGCCTTCGATCCGGAGAAGATGGGCAAGCTGGTCGACGAAGGCCACGACGAAAAATTCCTGCGCCAGCGCGACAACGTGATCAAGCTGAAGGCCGAGGGCAAGCTCTAGCGCCGCTGATACTGCGCCTTGCCATAGAGCAGTTCCTTCGCCGCAGCATCGAGGGGCGTGTCGTATTTCGCCCGGATGTCGTCGATCACCGCGCCGGCGCGGATGCTCGCGGGCCGCGCCTCGATACGCGCGATCCAGTGCTTGAGCCGCGGCGTCTCGTCGATATCGACCCCGGCCGCCTTGTAACCGTTGGCCCGCCCGTAGGTCGAGATATCGGCGATGGAATATTCGTCACCGCCGAGCCACGGCGTCTCCCCCAGCCGCTTTTCAAGCACGCCGAACACGCGCCTCGTCTCGCTGGTGAAGCGCTCGGCCGCGCGCTCGTTGCCATCCTTGCCGGGACCATGGAAATAATGGGCCTGGCCGATCACCGGGCCGAGGCCCGCGACCGACAGGATCAGCCATTGCATGACAGCGTAGCGGCCGCCAATGTCAGACGGCATCAGCTTGCCGGTCTTTTCGGCGAGATACATCAGGCAGGCCGCCGATTCGAAAACCGCCAGCGGCTTGCCCCCCGGCCCGTCCCGGTCGACGATGGCGGGCACCTTGTTGTTGGGGGAAATTGCCAGGAATTCCGGCTTGAACTGGTCTCCCCGGCGGATATTCACGGGATGGATTTCATAGGGAAGACCCGCCTCCTCAAGCATCATCACGATCTTGCGACCGTTGCCGGTTGTCCACGTGTAGAGATCGATCATGGCGCTATCCTCCCGTTCGACCGACAAGCCCTAGCACCGCTTGCGGACAGTTTCCAGCCGCGCGGAACTGCCCTAACCTTGCCCTCACCATGACCGGGGCATAAATTTGAGGCGAGAAATGGACAAGAACGACGGGGAAGCGCGGGGTCACTCCATGTGGGACATCCTCAAGGTCTATGTACCGATCACTCTTCTGGTGATCGCCGGTTTCGTGGTCGCCTGGCAATTCGTGGATCCCGCGCCGCCCAAAACCATCACCATCGCCACGGGATCGCCCGACGGCGCCTATTCGGCATCGGCGCGCGCATACCAGAAGGTCCTGGCCGAGGCCGGCCTCACCGTGAAGATCCGCCATACGGCGGGATCGGTCGAAAACCTTCAACTCCTCAACGATTCCAAGAGCGGCGTCGATGTCGCCTTCGTTCAGGGCGGCGTCGGCGATCCGTTCAGCGCACCGGAACTGATGTCGCTGGCGAGCGTGTTCCTCGAACCGCTATGGGTTTTCGTGCGCGCCGAGGCGGCGCCCGAGCGCCTGAACGGCCTCAGGGGCAAGCGGCTGGCCATCGGGCCGGCAGGGTCGGGCACTAGGGTGCTGGCGCGCACCCTGCTGGTCGCCAACGGCATAGACACGGAGAACTCGACCTTTCTTCCCATCAGCGGCAATGATGCCGCCCGCGCGCTGGAGGCCGGCGAAGCCGATGCAGCGTTCTTCGTCAACGCGCGCGTTTCGGAAACCATGAACCGACTGCTGCGCAACCCGCAGATACGGGTCCTGAACTTCGTCCGTGCCGAAGCCTACAAGAGCACATTCAGTTATCTCACCCGGGTCGGCGTTCCCGAAGGTGCGCTGGCGCTGGATGCGAATATTCCGGCGAAGCCAATGTCCCTGATCGCGCCGACGGCGACGCTGGTCGCGCGCGAGGATCTGCACCCGGCGATCGTCGACCTCATCCTGGGCGCGACGGCGAAGGTGCATCAGGCGGGCAACCTGTTCTCGCCGGTGGGAATGTTCCCTTCCCCCAACTATGTCGATTTCCCGCTGAGCGATGACGCAAGGCGCTATTTCAAGTCGGGGCCGACTTTCCTTCGCCGTGTGCTGCCGTTCTGGGCCGCGGTCATGGTCGAACGCCTGCTCATCATGCTGGTGCCTCTGATCACCATCATGATCCCGCTGATGAAGATCGCCCCGCCCGCCTACCGCTGGGGCGTACGGCGAAAGATCTTTCGCTGGTACAAGGAACTGCGCGAGCTCGAGGCCGAGCTTTACGCCGAAGACACGCCCGCGAAGCGGGCGGAACTGGCGCGCCGGCTGGACGACATCCAGCGCCAGGTCGGTCACGTGCACGTGCCGCTTTCCTACGCGGAAAGCCTGTATCACCTCAGGCTCCACATCGGCTTCGTGCGTCAACTGGTGGGCAGCGGCGCCTCGTTCTGATCCGGCCTCAGGCGCGGCCGCGGCTGCGCACTTCCTCGATATAGTCGGCGAGCGCCTTTTCCAGGTCGTACTCCGGCATCCAGCCGAGCTGTTCCCGGGCCGCGGAAATATCGAGCACGGAATCGCGGCTCGATCCGGTCTTGCCCGGCAGCACCTCGCAACTGAAGTTCGGGAAGAATTTTTTGAAGGCCGCCACCATTTCCTCGTGGCTGGTCAGGATGCCGGTGCCGGCATTGAACCACAATTGCTTGGGCTGCGGCGCCGTTGCGGCCGCGTCCAGAATCCCGCCGATGTCCTTTGAATAGATATATTCGTTGGCCATCATCTGGTTCGACGGAATGCGTGCCGGACGCCCGTCGAGACCCGCCAGCACCATTTCATGAACCTTGCCGCCGCCGCCCGAACCCGACCAGAAATGGCCGTTGCCGATGACGTTGGCCGGCCGTACGCCCACCAGTTCGAACCCGTATTTGGCGCGATAGGCTTCCAGCAGAAGCTCCTTCGCCACCTTCGAATTGCCGTAGGCGCGGCCGTGGCCGCGATGGAAATCCTCGCCCATCACCTTGGGCACGTCGCGGCGCATGTCGTAGACACCGAAAGTGGATATATGGACGAGCCGCTTGACCCCCGTCAGACGCACCGCTTCGGCAACGTTAATCGTGCCCTGCACGTTGATCTGCAAGGCCGCGTACATCATGTCGTCCACCTTGCTGCCGATGATCCCGGCGCTGTGGACGACGGTGGTCGCCTTGTGATCCTGAATGGCGGCAATCAGATCGGGCAGGCTGCGCACGTCGCCGCGCACCAGCGGTACCTTGGCATCGCCGAGCTTGAGGCGGATGAAATCCGCGCGCGGTTCCGGGTCGAAGAACACGACGCCTTCCCCGCGGGCCAGCGCCTTCTGGGCAAAAGCGGTGCCGACAAGCCCCGCACCGGTGATCAATGTGGTCATGACTTCCCCCTGTTTTTTCCGCCCGGGCCGCCGTGACCCGGTTCAAATGTCTCGCAAAAGTCCTAAACCGGATCGCCCGCCCGCGCAACGGACCCCTGCACCGCCTTGTCGGTCGCGCCGCCCCGGCCTAGAGTCCAAAAAAGCCCCGGGAGGCACCCATGACAACCGTCAAGATCACCCGCGCCCCGCAAAAGGGCGCCAATATGACCGCGGCAGAGCGCGAAACGCGTATCAACCTCGCCGCCTGTTACAGGCTGATCGCCCATTTCGACATGGACGACAAGACCTCGACCCATATCTCGGCGCGGGTACCGGGCACCACCGACCAGTTCCTGCTCAATCCCAAGGGGCGGTTGTTCAGCCAGATCAGGGCATCGGACCTTGTGAAACTCAACATGAACAGCGAAATTCTGGATGACACCAAATACGACGTCATTCGCGCGGGCTACGTCATTCATTCGGCGGTTATGGCCGCCAGGCCCGACACCGGTTGCGTGATCCATACCCACACGACGGCGGGCATGGCGGTCGCCACGATGGAATGCGGCCTGCTGCCAGTGAACCAGAAGTCGATGAAATACGTCGCCGACATGCCCTACCACGACTACGAAGGCTACGCGACGGAACTGGAGGAACGCGAAAGCCTCGTGCGCGACCTCGGCGCCCATAACTGGATGATCCTGCGCAACCACGGCCTGCTCGTCTGCGGGCCGCAGATCTGGACCGCCTTCCGCTGGATGTATTCGCTGGAAACCGCCTGCCGGGTGCAGGTTGCCGCGATGGCCGGCGGCACGAAGCTGCGCCTGCCGCCCAACGAGGTCGTGGCCTTCGCCGCCAAGCAGGCCAACCGCCCGCGCAACGAGGACACGCCGGAAGAGGAATGGTTCGCCCTCCTCGACATGCTGGATGCCGAGGACCCGGGCTTTCGCGACTGACGAAGGCCGTTACTTTTCGGTGCCGGACTTTAAAGCGCGAGTTCCTCGCCAAGCTTGCGGCTCTGGTCCGAGAAGTTTTTGGCCGCGTCGAAGATCACCAGCCCGTTCTTCGCCGGGTCGCGGACGGTGCCGACCGGGTCCTTGCCCTGCTTAACGGCCTCGATCGATTCGAAGGCCATCTTGCGCCACATCACCACGCCGCGGTCGGACGTACCGAGATGCTCGTTCTTTGAACGGTCGTAGATCAGCCCCTGGCTTTCCTGCGCGGCGCGGTCCTGCTCGTTCGAATGCAGGCCCCACCAGCC
The DNA here is from genome assembly GCA_030831315.1 of Alphaproteobacteria bacterium. Taxonomy (GTDB): domain Bacteria; phylum Pseudomonadota; class Alphaproteobacteria; order SMXQ01; family SMXQ01; genus WHSO01. The sequence continues at coordinate 20,671 of JAURLI010000053.1, read as the reverse complement.
GTCATCCACGGTCTTGTAAATGCCGCGCTCGACCTTCTGGAAGCCTCGGCAAACGAGCCGGTACGGGCCTTCCGGTGCTATGTTCGCTTTGATGTAGAAGGTCTGGGTGGTGATGTCGTCGACCGGCACGCGAATGTGCAGGTATTCGCTCGGCACGGTACCCACGCGCGCGCCATGGCGGCGCGTGGTCGAGGGGAATATCTGGTGACTGACGTTCTGCAGCTTGCCGGGATACTGCGAGCACTGGCGCATGCCGTACCACTTGCGCTCCCACTCCACATCGGCGCGCTTGAGCGCGATCGAGGGATAGACGGAAGCGTGCAAAGCCTGGCTGTGATAGGGATCGGCGCCGTTTTCCGCGCGCTGTACCCAGTTGCAGTAGTCGATCTTCGCCCACACCTCGCGATGGCAGTCGTCGCGGAACAGGAGATCCCACTTGGGCAGTTCCGGCGCCGGGTCGGGGCCGATGTAGGCGAACACAAGGCCGGCGACTTCCTGAACCTTCGCCGCGCGCACGCGGATCTCGTTCACCAGAGGCGTCCCCGGCGGCTCCGCCGGCATGTCGAGGCAACGCCCGTCGCCCGCGAATTTCCAACCGTGGTAGCAGCAGCGGATGCCATCGGCCTCGCAGCGGCCCAGTCCGAAAGAAGCGCCGCGGTGGGGGCAGGCGCGCTCGATCATACCGGCCTTGCCCGATGTGTCACGAAACACCACCCATTCCTCGCCGAGATGCGTCACCTCGACCGGCTTGTTCTTCAATTCTTCTGACAGGTAAACCGGCCACCAGTAGCGGCGCAGCATCTCGCCGCCGGGCGTTCCCGGTCCTACACGCGTAAGGGCTTCGTTTTCTGCTGGTGTCATGGCATCTTGCTCCCGGTAACTCGCAACCTTCTCTTTTTTCACGGAAGGGTGTCGAGGACCGTAATTCTAGTCCCCGCCCGCCGGTTTCGGCAATCGCCGCGGTCCCGGCCCCATTGACCCCCGAGAAAATAGAATTTCGCCATGCCCCCATCCGATGCCGCTGTCGCCCTCCTTGCCCGGGCCTATGCCTTCGCCGCCGTCCAGCACGAGGGCCAGAAGCGCAATGCCTCCGGGGACGAGCCCTACCTGCACCACCTGATCGAGGTCGCCAACCTGCTGGCCTACGCCACCGACGGCGGCAACCCGGTCCTGGTGGCGGCCGGCGTCCTCCATGACGTCCTGGAAGATACCCCCACCACGGCCACCGAACTGCGCACCCTGTTCGGCCATGATGTCGCCACCCTGGTAGGCGAGGTCACCGACCCCAAAGGCCTCTCCGAAGACGAACGCCGCCAGCGGCAGGTCGAATATGTCCGTGTGCTTTCGCCCGAGGCGAAGCTGCTCAAGATCGCCGACAAGACATCCAACATCCGCGAACGCCTGAAGGCGCGGCCCGAGGGCCAGAGCGACCGCGATATCCTCGATTACGTCGAATGGGGCGCGATGGTGGTGGCCGGCTGCCGCGGGCTGAATACCAAGCTCGATGAAGTGTTCGACGAAGCCTACGAAGCGGCGCTGCGCAAATACGGCGGCTAGGCCACTGCCGCACCAGCCTGCGGCAGCCCCAGATAACGGCGCAGACCCGACACGCCAAGATAGACGAAGGGCGTGTCCAGTGCCGCCATCACCACCTTGAACACGTAGCTGGCAACCACGATCTTCGCCACCAGAAGCCACGGCAGGCCGAGGCCGAAGCCGAGGAAGATAGAGTTGACGATGATCGTGTCAACGAGCTGGCTGGTCATGGTGGAGGCGTTATTGCGCAGCCACAGGTGCCGCCCTTGCGTTACTTCCTTCCAGTAATGAAACAGTTTTACATCGAGAAGCTGCGCCACGAGATAGGCCGTCATCGAGGCGAAGATCAGCACGCCCGGCAGCGTAAAGACCGATTCGAAGGCCCGCTGCATCTGCTCCACGCTCGGAAAATTGGGATTGGTCGCCGACCATGCCGGCGCGCCGGGCAGAACCAGCGCGATATGGATCAGCACGAGGGAGGCAAGGCTCATGAAGAAGCCGGTGCTGACCATCAGGTTCGCGCGCTTGCGGCCATAGACCTCGCAAACGATGTCGGTCAGCAGGAAGGTCACCGGATAGGTAATCAGGCCCGTGGTCAGCGTGATCGCCTCGCCGAACAGGCCTTTCGGCAGGCTTTCTGGAAAAGCCAGGAACAGCTTCACGCCGATGATGTTGGTGAGGACGAGTGCGACGACGAAACCGGCCATGAGAACCGCGAAGGCGGCCTCGGCCCGCCCGCCCGCAGGCACTTCGTCAGGCATTTCTGATGCGGTCATGATATCCCCCCGAATCCCAGATATTCGGGAAAAGCTATCAGACCACGGAAAAGGGATAAACCGCCGCTTTCAACGGCCAAGGGCGCAGGACATCACGACCTGGTCAATATAGCGTCCATCGTCGAGACGCAGGGCATGGGGCTCGACCCCCACCTCCTCGAACCCCGACCGCTTGCACAGGGCGACTGCCTTCTCGATCGTTTTCGGAATGCGGAACTGCAGAACCTCGACGCCATCGGCAGAGAGTTTCTTCGCCGCCTTCACCAGATCATCGGCCAGACCCGTTCCCCGCACCGCTTCGCGCACGTAGATGCCGGTGATGGAGGCGCGATGCTGCACCTTCACGTAATTGGGTCGCGACAGCGCGATAACGCCTTCCAGATTACCGTTTCGAAAACCGCCGATAATGAAATTCGTCACGATGACCGATTCATAACGGGAAAGCGGCAAGCCCTCATCCTCGGCAATGGAGGACGAAAAAGCTTCGGGGCATTTCTTCAATGCCTCGAGCCTGAGTTCCCGGTAATCAGCGGCGTCGCCCGCCTGCATTTGACGAATCACAAAAGCCAAGATGTTCCCCCGAACGCAACAATGAGGTCAGGGGGTCACGCTGCTCCGGGATAATGACCGAATTGCGGCAATCCAGCCGGTAATTTCCATAACCATGGATCATGCAGGTAATTTTGTCTTACATGCCTAAGGCGGTATACAGCCAACCCGTCAGTGGCGGCTTCGGCCAGATTGCATTGTACATATAGTCGAACACGAAGACGATCAGCGCCGTGCCGCCGAAGGCCGTCCACAATGCCTGCCGCCAGTTGCCGCCATGCGCCCAGGCGTACAACAGCGGGAACACCAAAAAGGTCAGGTGAAAGCCGACAAGAAGAACCGAACCGACCAGTCCCGCCACCCAAAGTGCCGCGACCAATTCGCGGTGACGCTCCTCGCCCGTATAGGGTACGACCGCCTCGCCCTCGCCCCGCCTGATACTCGCAAGAGTTATGGCATCGCGGGTCACCTGCATCGCCACCAGCATCAGGCCCAGGATTCCCACGAAATAGACAGCGATCGAAGCCCTGAGGGGCCAGTGCGTCCCCTGCCACATCATCAAGCCAAAAATCACCGCAAGACCAAGGGCAACGGTCATGCTGCCCTTTTCCATCGGGCGGCGAACCTCGTGGACAAGATCCATATCCATCGCCTTCTGGCGCGATTTGCGCTGGCGGTAGATCGGCCAGGCGATGGTGGCGATGATCAGCAGCAACAGCAGGATGACGCCGCGGTGGCCCAACCATTCAAGGCCGTAGCGATCCACCGAAAGCCAAAGATACTGTTGCACCTGCGGCCCCAGAACCACGGCGACAAGCAATGGCGGGCGCGGCCAGCCGTAGCGCTTGAGGACGATGCCGATGATGGTGAACACAACGAAGGTATAGATATCTGGAAGGTCGAGATTGACCGAGAATGCGCCCACCAGGCAGAACATCAAAATCGCCGGCACCAGATAGTAATAAGCGACCGTGCAGGCCTTCGAGAATTGCGGTGCGAAAATCAGCGCCAGTCCAGTTGCCATGAAATTGGCGATGACCAGCGTCCATATCATCGCAAACATGAAGGGCTGCTGTGTCGTCAGCATCGCCTCCCCGGTCTGGATGCCGACCGCATAGAGGCCGATCAGGATGATCGCCATCGAGCTGCCGCCGGGAATGCCGAACAGCAGCGTCGGGATCAGGTCGCCGCCTTCCTTCGCGTTGTTTGAGCTTTCCGGCGCCAGCACGCCGCGCACGTCGCCCTTTCCGAAATTCTCGCGGTTCTTTTCCGTCTGCACCGCATGGGCATAGGCGAACCAGTCGGCGACCGAAGAACCTAGCCCGGGCAGGATGCCGACCCACACACCGACCATTGAGGAGCGCACCACCAGCCACCAATGCCGGAACACATCCTTCATGCCTTCAACGAGGCCTTTGCCGAGGGACTGGACCTCGGCGATGCGGGTGCGCTTGACCATCAACTCGAACATCTCGGGCATGGCGAAGATGCCCATGGCGATGATGACAACCGATATCGGCGATTCCAGGTAGCCCGTGCCGAAGGTAAAACGCTCGATACCGGTGCGCGTGTCCGTCCCGATCAGGGCGATGCCCATGCCGATCACGGCACAGGTCAGGCCCTTGATGGGTTCCTTGCCGCCGAGAACCGACACCGCCGACAGGCCCCAGAGAACCAGCATCAGGAATTCGGGCGACCCCAGCGACAGTACCAGCGGCGTGAAAATCGGCAGGGTCAGGATGAACGTCGCCGCGCCGATCACGGCGCCGACCGCGGATCCCAGAAAAGCCGCGCCGAAGGCGCGATTGGCCTCGCCCTTCTTGGCCATCGGATAGCCGTCGAGCACCGTCGCCTGGGATCCCGAACCGCCGGGCACACCCACGAGGACCGATGTAAACGTATTGGCGGTATTGCCGACGGTCGCGGCCCCTATGATCAGGGCGATGAATTCATACGGGGTCAGGGTGATGGCATAGGGCATCAGCAGCGACAGAAGCAGCAGACCGCCAATACCAGGCGCGGCTGCGAAAAAACTGGCTATGCCGACGCCAATAACCATCAGCATCATGGACTTCCATGTCAGGATGCCCATGAGGCCTTCAAGAACGCCTTCGTACATTCCTGGCCCCCTTCACGACAACCCCCCGGCTTTTCTTGTTTTCGCCGCCGGCGCGGAAAGATGTGAATTCTAAGCCAAATACGGGAGCCTGTGTCCAAGAGTTTTGCCGATTTTCACAAATCGCTTGCGTAAAGCGAAAAGTGACTTTCCCTAACGGCGGACGACGAGCAGGCCCTTGAGATACTCACCTTCGGGAAACGCGAGGGTGGTCGGATGATCGGGCGCGGCTTCAAGACGGAGCGCGATGTAGCCATCCACGCCCGATTCCATGCCGGCCGATGCGATGATTTTATGGAAAAGGTCGGCATTGACCGCGCCCGAACATGAAAACGTCAGCAGCACACCGCCGGGATTAAGCAGCTTGAGCGCGAGCCGGTTGATGTCCTTGTAGGCGCGCGCCGCGCGCTCGACATGATGCGCGGAGGCGGCGAATTTCGGCGGATCGAGAACGATGGCATCGAAGGTCTTGCCGTCCTTGATCATCGTGCGCAGCGTGGCATTGACGTCGGCGGCCAGGAACTCGGCCTTCGACGACTCAAAACCATTGAGCGCCACATGACGTTCGGCATGGGCAATCGCGGGCTTGGATGAATCGACCGAAATCACGCGGTCCGCACCGCCAGCCAGCGCGGCGATGGCAAAACCGCCGGTATAGGCGTGGCAGTTGAGCACCGTCCGCAGGCCCGCATTCCTCACCCAGTCGCGGAAGATCGCGCGGTTGTCGCGCTGGTCGAGGTAATGACCGGTCTTGTGGCCTTCCGCCACGTCGACAACGAAGCGCCAGCCGTGCTCGTGGATTTCGACTTCGCTTGCACCAGCGCCCGTGATCCAGCCGACAATGGCGTCCAGTCCCTCGAGCTGGCGGGTATTGGAATCGGAACGCTCGTGGATACGTGAAATGCCCGTCGCCTCGGCGAGGGCCTTGCAGATCGTCTCGCGCCAGCGGTCCGCACCGGCGGAAAGAAACTGCGCGACAAGGACATCGCCGTAGCGATCGACGATCAGCCCGGGCAACCCGTCTGCTTCACCGTGGATCAGGCGGCAGGCATCGGACTCGATGGCGAGGCGGCCGCGGTAGGAAATGGCTTCGGCAATGCGGCGGGCGAAAAAGGCATCGTCGATGCGCTCGGCCTCGTCAAAAGACCAGGCGCGCACCCTGATCTGCGATGTCGGGCTGAAGGCACCCCAGGCGAGGAAGCGTCCATCGTCGGCTTCGACCCGCACGGTTTCGCCACGATCCCCACCACCCGACATGATCGAGCCGGAAAACACCCAGGGATGGCGGCGCAGGAGCGCGCGGTCCTTTCCGGGCTTGAGGCGGATCGTTTTCATGGGCAGGCGGTCCCTTTCAGGGGGCAAAGAGGGTGGCGTTGCTATAGCTCCCCGGAAGCGCCCCGTAAAGCCTCGCCCCTAAGCCCCGGGACGCAGCACCACCAGCGCATCGAGGGCGGCACCACCTTGTCCCTGACCGCGGGCAACGAACGGGTTGACGTCGATGGCTGCGAGACAATCGCCCATGTCGCGGGCAAGGCGGCCCAGCGCCACTAGCGCCGCCTCTACCGCCGCCCTGTCATGGGCGGGCTGGCGGCGCCAGCCGTCGAGAAGTTTCGCGGCCTTGGTGCGGTCGATCAGCGCCCGGGCACGGGCAGCGTCAAGGCCGGGATCGGCAAAGGCGACGTCGCCGTAAAGCTCCAGCGCCGTGCCGCCGCCGCCGAACATGACGACGGGGCCGACTTCGGGATCGTTGGCGATGCCGAGCGCCAGCTCAATGCCGCCCGAGACCATCTCCGCCACCATGACGCCATCGAGTTTCAGGCTCGGTTTCGCCCTGGCGACATTGGCGAGGATTCGCGCGAAGCCCTCGCGCACCGCGGCGGCGTCCTTCAGGCCGACGAGCACGGCGCCGGCTTCGGTCTTGTGCGGCAGGTCGGCTGAAACCGCCTTGAGAACGACGGGATAACCGATGCGGTCCGCCGCGGCCACGGCGGCCTCGGCATCGGCGGCGACTTCGTCGCGGGCCACCGGAATGCCATAGGCGGCAATCAGGGCTTTCGATTCGGGCTCGCTCAGCGTCACGGGTTCGCTCGCCCGCGCCGCCCTGTCGCGCAAGGACTCGACGATGGACCGCGCCGCCACCGGAATCGCTTCGGATGTCCCCTGCGGCGCCGAAGCGGTCGCATGGGCGGTGATCGCGCGCACCGCGCGCATGGCCTTGTCCGCTTCCTGCAGGAACGGCAGGTGCGGCAATTCCGCATGAATGTCGCGTGCGTAATCGGTAAGCCCGTAGGAAATCATCGACACGTAGCAGATCGGCTTGCCCGCCGCCGCGGCGAGCTTTTCCGAAGCGCGGAGATTGGACTCTTTCCGCGCCGATCCCGCCTCGCGCGGCAGTTCTTCCTGCATCAGCAGGATATCTATGGACGGATCGGCCAGCATGATCTCGATCGACTTCAGGTAGTTTTCCTGGCTCGACAGCACGGCGTAGCCGCCATCGAGCGGATTGCCGACGACACTGCCCGCGCCCATGAAGGCCTGAAGCTTGGCGCGTGTATCGTCGCTGATCTCGGCAAAACGGACGCCGTTGCGCTCCGCCGCGTCGATCAGAAGACCGCGCAAGCCCCCCGACAGGGTAATGACGCCCACCCCGGGTCCCTTGGGGATCTTCGCGTGAATGACATATTCGACCACCTCGACCACGTCATCGAGGGTGGTGACCCGGATGGCCCCCGCCGCCCCGGCGACGGCATCGAAGGCGGCAGCCGATCCGGCGAGCGCCCCGGTATGGGCGAGCGCCGCCGCCCTTCCCGCCTGGGAAGTACCGAGTTTCGCCACCACCACCGCCTTGCCCGCCGCCCGTGCTGCACGACAACCCGCAAGAAACTTTTCGCGGTCGCGGACGGATTCGAGGTAACAGACGATGACCTTCGTATCGGGATCCGCGGCGAAGTAATGAATGTAGTCGGCCATGTTCAGGCCGGCTTCGTTGCCGCTGGTGATCAGCGTTCCCGCGACGATGCCGCGTTCTTCCAGCGTGCGCTTGATCGCGGTGGCGATGCCGCCCGACTGGCCGATGATGGCGACCTGCCCCGGTGTCACGTTCTGGGGGCGGTCATCGGGGTTGGTAACGAAGGAATGGGACGCCGTCATGTTGCCCATGCAGTTGGGCCCCGAAATGGCGAGCCCCGTTTCCGCAATGGCCTTGCGCAATTCGCGCCCCAAAGCGCGGCCCTTTTCGTCCCCCGTTTCCTCGAAACCAGATGTCATCACCGTGGCGCTACGCGCACCCGCCGCCGCACCGTCGCGCAGCACATCGGGAACCATCTTGGCGGGCACCAGCAGAACCAGGTGATCGGGCTTTTCGGGGAGCGAGGCGAAGTCGCGGTAGCAGGTCTCGCCCCAGACCTCGTCGCGGCCGGGGTTGAGGGGATAGATGCCGCCCTTGAAGCCGTAACGCCCCAGATTGCGATGGACGCGCGGCGTCCAGTTGCCGGGCTTGTCGGACGCGCCGACGATCACCACGTTGCGCGGCGCCAGAAGTGCGCCCACCTTGCGAATGCTGTCCTGAAAATCCTGACTGGCGGCCAAAACACGTCCTCCCCTTTATTATTCCCGCCATCATAAGGGGGCTTGGGGCGGTGCGACAACGTCTCCGCTCAAGGGGCGAGACGCCGGACCTTGTCCCAATCGACCATCCAGCCAAAACCGGGACGATCCGGCAGGCGAATGCGGCCACCCTCGATCGCAAGCGGCTGATGGACGAATTCATCGGGCAGCAGCAGGAACAGGGTCGCTTCGGAGGGCAGGTTGTAGCGCCCCTTGGGCAGCGCCGCCGAAATCTGCAAGGCAGCGAGCGCACCGAGCGAGCTTTCCCCGAACAGGCCGATGTTGACGTCGACCCCGCGTTCCGTCGCATGGCGGACGATGCGCCAGTTCTCGCTGTAGCCGCGCGCTTTCAGAAGCTTGAGATTGAGTGCCCGCGCCCCGCGTTCGACATAAAGGCTGGCCGCGGCAAAATCGCGGCAGGTGCCATCCACCAAGAGCGGCAGGACGCAGGTCTCCTGAAGGCGGGTGAACGCGGCGTCAGGCAGATAGGGACAGGGATCTTCCACCATGATGACGCCGAGATCGGCAAGCCTGCGGCAATAGCCGGGGGTCTCTGCGGTATCGTAAGCCTGGTTGGGATCGACATAGATGCGCACGCCATCGCCCACGGCGGCGCGGATTTCGCCAAGCGCCGCAACGTCGGTTTCGATGCCCTGCCCGCCCTTGACCTTGAGCGTGCCAAAGCCGTAACGCCCGACCACGTCGGCCGCCTCGCCCGCCATCTTGGCCGGCGCCTGGCGGGTCACGACCCAGGACACGGCTGCTTCGGGCGCGCCGTCCCAGATGCGCCACAGGGCGCGCCCCGCCGCCTGCGAGCGGATATCCCACAGGGCAACGTCGATCATCGCCTTGGCCAGGCTGTGTTCCTTGGGACGCCACAGGGCGCCGATGGCTTTTTCATCATCGACGTCGAGGCCCTTCAGGTTCCCCTCGAACAATTCCTCGAACACGACGGCAAGCGAACGCAACGTCGTGCCGTTCCATGTCGTCTTGACCGTGCCTTCGGCGATGCCCGACAGCCCCGTGTCGGTGGTCAGCCGCAGGATCATGTAATCGGCGGCGGTCTCGGACAGCGACGCCCATTGCATCGGACGCGGATAGGGAATCCGCACGGGGAAAAGTTCGATCTTTTCTATGCGGTGCCCGGCCATGGCGATCAACCCCAGCTTTCTTTTTCGGCAAAGGCGCGCTCGGCGATTGCCGGATCATCGACGGCAAGGCCGAAATCGCGCTCGATGGCCGAAAACAACTCTTCCGCTGCCCCGATTTCGCGCCGCGCGGTTCCCGCTGCGGTGGTCTCGCTGAAATCGCGATCGACCAGCATGAGGCGCCGGTCCCGCGTTACGCGCCCGACGATCAGCGAACGGATGAAGGGCGAGCGCGGCCAGGTCGCGGTGAAATGATTGGCCATCACGAAATCGACTTCCTGCTGCGGCTCCAAGGAAAAGACGTAGAGGTTTTCCCAATCCCCGCCATCTTTACGCGCCTGCATCAAAAAAAGACCATCCTCATCAACGACGCGGAACGACACCAGCGGCAGGGAAACCTCCGCACCGGCGCGCAGGGGGACAGGCTCGAGCAGCCCCGACAGGCCGAAGCCCGTGTCGGCGATCCAGTCGGCACCACCCGCCTTTACCCGCAGCAGCGCGTGGGTGCGCGGGCGCGGCCCGCCGTAGCTCATGCGCACGCGGGCGGCCAGCGCCGTTACCTCGAAACCGATGGCCCTGAGTGCCGCCAGCAACAGAAGGTTCTGCTCGTAGCAGTAACCCCCGCGCTTGGCCGTCACCAGTTTGCGCGCAATTCCTTCCGGCGAAAGATCAAGCTGGCGCCCAAGCAGGACGTCGATGTTTTCGAACGGAATGGCCGCTGCCTGGGCCTCATGCACGGCCCGCAGCGTTGCCTCGTCGGCGCGGGCGGGACCGCCGTAACCGATACGTTCGAAATAGGCATGCAGGTCAAAAGCCATGATGTTTCCCGGAGAACCGGCGGCCATCGTAGCCTCGCCCCGCCGACCCGGCTACAATGAAAGCCGGCCCACGGGAGGGCCAATGACATGATCACGCTTTACGGCATCAAGACCTGCGACACCTGCCGGGCCGCGTTGAAGTGGCTGGCGCAGAAAAGCCTCGCACACCGTTTCCACGACCTGCGCGCCGACGGCATCGACGCGAAGAAAGTATCGTCGTGGATTTCAGCGCTGGGCTGGGAAACCGTGATCAACCGGCGTTCGACCACGTGGCGCGGCATACCGGAAAAGACCCGCGAAGGGCTCGATGCGAAATCGGCGGCGGCGCTGGCGCTGAAGGAACCGACGCTGATCAAGCGCCCGGTCATCGAGGCGAAAGGCGTGCTGCTGATCGGCTTCGATGCAAAGGTGAAGGCAGCCCTCGAAAAGGTCGGCGGCTGACAGCCCCCGAAGGGAGGCGAACATGGGTAACATCCTCGTCACCGGGGCGCTCGGCCAGATCGGCTCCGAACTGGTGCCGGCGCTCCGCGCCCATTACGGCGAAGGCCATGTCGTCGCGTCCGATATCCGTCTGCCGCGCGCCGGAGAGGTGATCTCCGAAGGCCCCTTCGAAATCCTCGATTGCACGCGCATGAGCGCCATCTCCGAGGTCATGCGCCGCCACGATGTGACGAAGATCTACCACATGGCGGCGCTGCTTTCCGCCGTGGCCGAGGAAAAGCCGCAGGCCGCGTGGGATCTCAACATGGGCGGTCTCTATCGCGTGCTCGAGGTCGCCCGTCAGAACGGTGCCGCCGTGTTCCTGCCAAGCTCCATCGGCGCCTTCGGGCCGACGACGCCGCGCGACGGCACGCCGCAGGACACCATCCAGCGCCCGACCACGATTTACGGCGTCACCAAGGTGGCAAGCGAGCTGCTGTGCGATTACTACGCGCTCCGCTTCGGCGTCGATGCCCGTGGGCTTCGCCTGCCCGGGCTCATCTCCCATGTCGCCAAGCCCGGCGGTGGCACCACCGATTACGCGGTGGACATCTTCTACCGGGCGATCCGCTACGGCCGATATACCTGTTTCCTCTCCGCCGATACGCGCCTCGACATGATGTACATGCCCGATGCCGTCTGCGCCATGATCGAGGTGATGGAAGCCGACCCTGCCCGCCTGCGTCATCGCAACGCCTTCAACGTCGCGGCGATGAACTTCACGCCGACGGAACTCGCCACCGAAATCAAAAAACATGTTCCCGGTTTCACCATAGACTACGACGTGGACCCCGTGCGTCAGGCAATCGCAGACAGCTGGCCGCGATGCATGGACGACAGCGCCGCCCGCGAGGAATGGGGCTGGCGGCCGCAATGGGACATGGCGGCGATGACACGCGACATGCTGGAAAAACTCGGCAAGAGACTGAAGCCCGCCCGCTAGCCCGACGGAGGCCGAAATGGCAACCAAGACACTGGATACGCTTCTGGCCAGGGAACTGTCCGCGCTCGGCGACGAGGACCGCCTGAAAGGGCGCGAATGTGTCTTTTCAGGGGTGCTGCCCGCCGCAAACGGGCACGGACCCCGTTACATGATCGCCGGGCACGGCAGCAGGCCTTTCCTGCGCATGAATTCGAACAACTACCTCGGGCTTTCCCTCAACGCGGCGGTGATCGCGGCAGAAGAAAATGCCGTGCAAACGATGGGCACCGGACCCGGCGCCGTGCGCTTCATCAGCGGAACCTGGGCGCCCCATGTGATGCTCGAAGAAAAGCTCGCTGCCTTTCACGGGCGCGAGGCGGCGATCGTGTTTTCTTCGGCTTACGCCGCGATGATGGGCACCCTGCCCCGCCTGATCACGGGGGATAGTGCCGTCATCAGCGACGCGCTCAACCACAACTGCATCATCAACGCAATCCGGCTGGCACAGCCGAAGGAAAAGCGGGTATTTGCGCATCTCGACCTGCGCGACCTTGAAGACAACCTGCGCGAGGCGTCAAAATCCTACCGGCGCGCCGTCGTCGTCACCGACGGCATCTTCAGCATGCGCGGCGATCATGCCGAGCTGGACGAAGTCATGGAAATCGCCCGCGATCATGACAGCGCGTTTCCCGAAGGCGTCGTCGTCGTCGCCGATGATTCCCACGGCGTCGGCGCCTATGGGGCAACGGGACGCGGGACCGAGGAAGCATCGGGCGCCCGTGCCGATGTCCTGATCGCGACACTGGGCAAGGCATTCGGCGTCAACGGCGGCTATGTCGCGGCCAGCGCGACGCTGGTCAATTACCTGCGCGAAACCTCGCCCTTCTATATCTATTCCAACCCCATCTCGCCGGGCGAAGCGGCGGCGGCGGCCAGGGCCGTCGATCTCGTGGCGAGCGAAGACGGGCAGAACCTGCTGCGGCACCTGCGCGCGCATGCCGCGCAGTTCCGCGAGGGGCTCAAGAACATGGGGTTTGAGACGATCGCGGGCGCCCACCCGATCTGCCCGCTCCTGCTGCGCAGCACCGCCAGGACAGCCAACATGGTCGCAGGATTGATGGAACGCGGCATCCTCGCCACCGGGATCAACTACCCGGTGGTACCGAAGGGCGAGGAAGAAATCCGCTTCCAGGTCTCGGCGGATCACACGGCCGCGGACATCGACGAAGTTCTCGGGGCCCTCGCCGAACTCAGATAAGGAGGATCAAACGGCCCGGCCGCAGGCATGGCCCGAGGCCCAGGCCCACTGGAAATTGTAGCCGCCGAGATGACCGGTCACGTCGAGCACTTCACCGATGAAATAGAGGCCAGGGACCTTGCGGGCCTCGAAAGTCCGGGACGACAGCTCGCGCGTGTCAACGCCGCCCAGCGTCACCTCCGCCGTGCGATAGCCTTCCGTGCCCGACGGCAAAACGCGCCAGTCGTTGACCGCCATGCCAACCTTGCGCAGCGTTGCGTCCGGGGTGTCGGCAAGGCGAGCCGCCTGCGTGCCGGTGTCGGCGGCAATCGCCTCGGCCAATCGGCGCGGCAGAACGCCGGCAAGCGCCGTCTGGATTTCCTGACGCGGATGGCTTCTGCGGGCTGACTTGAGAAAGGCGAAAAAATCGGTTCCGGGCGCGAGATCGATGACGACCTCCTGCCCTTCCCGCCAGTAGGAGGATATCTGCAGGATGGCAGGACCGCTCAGCCCGCGATGGGTGAACAAGAGCGCCTCCCGGAAACGCGCCTTGCCGCAGGAAACCTCGGCATCGACGGAGACACCGGAGAGCGCCGCGCATTTCGCCTTGAGCGCGCCTTCGAAGACCAGCGGCACGAGGCCGGGACGCGGCTCGACGATGTTGAGGCCGAACTGCTGCGCCACGTCATAGCCGAAGCCGGTCGCCCCCATCCGGGGAATGGACTTGCCGCCGGTGGCGATCACCAGCGCCGCGCAGGCCAGGCTTTCCCCACACACGGTGACGACGAATCCATCGTCGGTCCGCGCAATGGCCGAAACCGTGCTTGCCAAGCGCAATACGACGCCCGCTTTCCGGCATTCGGCGAGCAGCATGTCGATGATCTGCGTTGCCGAGCCGTCGCAGAACAGCTGTCCCAGGGTCTTTTCGTGCCAAGCGATACCGTAGCGCTCTACAAGCTCGATGAAATCCGCGGGCGCATAGCCGGCCAGCGCAGAGGCGCAGAACCGCGGATTGTCGGAGATATAGTGCTGCGGCGAGGCGTGGACATTGGTGAAGTTGCAACGCCCCCCACCCGAGATGCGGATCTTCTCGCCGGGCGTCTCGGCATGATCGAGCAGCAGGACGCGGCGCCCGCGTGCGCCTGCGGTGGCGGCGCACATGAGCCCGGCGCCTCCCGCCCCTATGATGACGACGTCAAAGTCCACGATCTGCCAGCGGGCTCCCGCCCGGCCCGGCAAAGCTCACGCGAGTTCCAGGGAAGCGCGCAGCTTTGTGCCTTCCACGGTCACGCCGCGGATTTCCTTTTCGATGTCCTCGCACACCGGATAGGCCCCGTCGGTGGACAGCCACAGGCGCAAGAGGTGACGCCTGCGTTCCTTTTCCGGCCAGTCCTCGAAGGCGGAGCGCGAATGCAGGGTCACGTGGTTCTGCACCACCGAGATATCGCCGGGCTGGTAGTTGATATCGAGCGCGATGGTCTCGGCGATCTCGCGATAGAGCGTGATCGCCTCTTCCTGTGCCGTCGTCAGCGCGGGCACGCCCGGCAGTTTCTGGCCCTTGGCGATGGCGGCACTGGCGCCACGCGCGGCAAACCAGCCGTCGGTGATGCTGAAGATGGGCTGGCGCGAATAGGGCAGCGTTTCGCCCGGCGGCAGCTCGCCGCTGCGGAACCGGTAGAAACGGAACGTCAGTTCCTCTACCAGTTCGGGACGGCGCTTCAACATCTCGTTATAGAGAGTAACCGACGAGCAGATGCGATGCGCCCCGCCCGACTTCGCCGGGTGAAGGCAGCACAGCGCCAGGAAATCGGCGCGGTCGGCATGGAACTTCATGTGCGCCTTGGTCATGTAGCCGCGCACCTTGGCGTAATCGCCGCCGAGATCCGTGACATGACCAAGAAGCTGCCCGCGCCCGTTCTGCGACACGGCACGGCCCAGATGTGCGCCGATGCCCCAGAAAGCGCGCGCCGTCTGATCGATGCTGCGCCCTTCGACCGGCAGCCCGCGCACCAGCGCGAAGCCGCGCCCGCGCACCAGTTCCTCGCGCACATCGGCAAGCCCCGCCGCCAGCGTCGGCAATTCGAAATCGTCGCGGGTGATGTCTTTCAGCTCGATCCCCTTGGCAAGGGTACGATCGGCAGCGTCCAGCGCTTCGGCGATTTCGGCGTCGTTCAGACGATAGACCCAGCATTCCGAGCCGGCGAAATCCTGCGGCAGCCAGGCCGACGAATCGGTGATCGGGCGGCCCATGACGGCCGGTTCGTGACGGCGCGGGCTGGCGCGCCAAGTGTTTTCGGACATTACGCGTTTCCTTTCACGAAAACGTTCAGTTGAAGTCGATGGCGGCCTTGACGACCTTGAAGCTGGCCATGTCGTCGATGGCCTGGTTGATCTGGTCGAGCTTGTAATGCGCGCTGATCATTTCCTCGAAGGGGAAACGGTCCCGGCGCGAGGCAAGGAAGTCGATGGCCTGCAGCCAGTGGCGGGGTTCGCCGGACCGCACGTTGAGGAACGTCATTTCCTGCGGGATGCGTTCGATGTCCACCATCGCGTTGCCGCCCGACACGCCGATCGAGACATAACGTCCGCCGTCGCGCAGCATGCGCAGGCCTTCGGGCACGGCGCTGGAGGTCGCACACTGGATCACGACGTCGGCCCCGCGGCCGTCGGTATGGCCCTTGACCCATTCGACGCGGTCCTTGGCGTCCTTCACGGTTTCGATGTTGAGGGTATCGTCTGCGCCCATGCGGCGCGACACTTCCAGCCGGTTGGCGGGGGCACCGATGACCAGCACCTTCTTGGCGCCGTGGTCCTTGGCGACGGCGGCGGCGAAATTGCCGAGAGGGCCCGAACCCTGGATCACCACGGTTTCATGGGACTTGATGGCGCCGAGGCGGTCATAGCCGTGCATCACCGTGCGATAGGCGCAGGCCGAGGCCGCGGCGGACGCCGATGTCACCTCGTCCGGAACCTTGATGATGAGGCATTCGGGCGGCACGTACATGTATTCGGCGCAGGAGCCGAGCAGGAACGGATGCTCGTCGGCGCGGTTGTGGCCCCAGCTCGCGCGGCCGCGGCAGATGCAGGGCTGAAGCGCGACCGAGCAGTAATAGCAGGAGCCGCAGGCGACGTAGCTCCACACCACGCGGTCGCCGCGCTTGATCGGGTTGCCGAGGATGTCGGTGCGGCTGCCGCTGATCTCCTCGATCACGCCGCAGGGCTCATGGCCGGTAATGATCGGCAGGCTGTCGCCCTTGGGCAGCGGGCCGTGCCAGCGGTGGATGTCGGTGCCGCAAAGCGTCGAGGCCGTAATGCGGACGAGCAGCGAGCCGGGATCGAGGTCCGGGATGCGGACCTGCTGAATCTCGAGCGGCTGGTTATGCGCGGTGATGACCGCGGCGCGGCAGGTGTTCATACGGCGATTCCTTTTGCTTACTGGTGCGGCTGGTAGAAACGTTCCGAATTTGCATAAAGCAGCGCCGCCTTGTCGTCCTCGGTCAGCTCGGTGCTTTCCAGAAGCTCGGCGATATCGTGCTTGCAACTCGCGTTGGTGACCTCGTGGGGGAAATCCGACGAGTAGAAGAACGGCTTGTTGCCCACGGTCTTGATCGCAAAAGGCATGGTCAGCTCTTCGGTTTCGATGCCGAGGTAGATGCGCCCCTGGTCGATCATCTTGCGGATGACCTTGGCGGGGTCCTGTTCCTCGCGGACGCTGAATTCGCCGGGCGGAACGTACTGGAAGTGGGTTTCATGGGAGGCGTGCAGACGTTCGAGCAAAAGAAGAAGCCAGGCGACGCCGCCTTCGAGGAAGGCAATGCGCACGCGCGGGAAACGGTCATAGATGCCGTTATAAAGAATCGAGGCGAAGTTGAGCGTCAGCCCCCACGGATGGCCGAGCGCATGGACGGGCACGTACATATTGAGGTGGTCGAGGCCGAAACGGTCATGGGCGCCGCCATGCACAGAGAGGCAGCAGCCCAGTTCGTCCGCAACCTTGTAGACGGGCCAGTAAGCCTTGGCGCCAAGCGGCTGGGCAAGGCCGTTCGACGGCATCATGGCGCCGAGGAAGCCGAGTTCCGTCACCACGCGGCGCAGTTCCTTCGCCGCCTCCTCCGGGTCCTGCATCGGGATGATGGCCATGCCGCGGAAACGCGGATTGAACTTCACATAGGTGTCGGACAGCCAGTCGTTATAGCCACGGCAAGCGGCGACTGCGTAGTCGAGGCTGACGATCTTGCCGTAGGCGAGCGCGCGCGTCGGATAGAGCACGGTCCAGTCGATGCCGACGTCGTCGAGGAAATCGATCCAGCCCTGCGGGCCGACCTTGGGCCTGCCGTCGCGCTGGGGCGGCGTTTCGACGGCGCGCCCATTGTGCAGATGATCGAGGGGCGGAAAGACGATGCCCGAATGCGCCGCGATCTTGGCGTAAGGCGCATCCATGTGCTGGATGATGCCGTCTTCGTCTTCCTGGATATGGCCGTCGCCGTCGATGATGCGGCTGTTGATCTTGCCGGACATGGTGCAAACCTCCCCTGTTTCGGCCGATGCAGCGTCCGGCCTTTGATTTGCGGCATTTTTTCACCTTGCGGGCTTCGGCACAACACTTGGAAATGCACGGAATTGCGAGTGATTCTCGTGGGTTATCCGGCCGACTTTTCCGGACCGGAAAGGTTCCCTGATCACGCCCATGACGCTAGACTGACAAATGCCGCACTGCCATGCGGCCGTGCGTAAAGAACGTGGCTCAACCCACGGATAAAAAAGCAAACCTCGCAGAAGACAATAATCAGGAGGCTCACGTGAAACTGTTCCGTTCATCGACTACCGCTCTCGCTCTTGCCACCGTCGTGGTCCTGGCTGCGCCGGCAGGGGCCGCGGACTTCTACAACGGCAAGGTCGTATCCATCTACGTCGGCTCCGGCGCCGGCGGCGGCTTCGACACCTATGCCCGGGCCGTCGGTCGCCACATTGCCAGCCATATCCCCGGAAAACCGACCATAAAGGTCCAGAACCGTCCGGGCGCCGGTGGCCGTGGCAACGCCAACCTAGTCTATAACTCCGATCCCCAGGACGGCACGGTGATCGGCGCACTGGGGCCGTGGCTTGCGCTGGAACCCCTGTGGGGCCAGTCGGGCGTGCAGTTCGACCCGCCGAAGTTCAAATGGCTGCTCTCTCTCGGGCGCGAGGTTTCGACCTGCGTGTTCTTCAACAAGAGCGGCGTTACCGACATCAAGGCCCTGATCAAGAAGGGCAAGGGCGAAGGCCTCGCCATGGGTGCCTCGGGCCCGACCTCGGCGATGGCATCGGATGCCTTCCTGCTCAGGAACGCGCTCGACCTCAAGATCAACGTCATCGTCGGCTTCAAGGGATCGCGCCGTGCTTTCATGGCGGCGGAAAAGGGCGAGTTGGACGGCAATTGCGGGCTTTGGTACTCGAGCGTGCAATCGCAGTACATCGGCCCGGTCAAGGAAGGCAGGGCAAACCTGACGCTTCAGCTTGGACTCAAGCCGCATCCGAAGCTGAAGAACGTTCCATTCCTCTACGATGTGGCGAAACTGCCTGACCTCGACAGGAAGGCCATGGATCTGGTCTTCACCCAGATGGAACTGGCGCGCCCCTATGTCGCCGGTCCGAAGGTTCCGACTGATCGCGTGAATACCCTGCGCAAGGCTTTCATCGACATGTCGAAGGATTCGGCTTTCCTCGCCACGGCGAAGAAGCTGAAGCTCGACATCGATGTCGTCAGCGGCGGCGAGATCCAGGACCTTCTGGCAAAGGCCTATGCCCAGCCGAAGGAAGTCGTAGCTCGCGCACGCAAGCTGATCGAACGGTAACCTACTGAAACGAATGAGGAAAAGCCCGGCCTTGCGCCGGGCTTTTTTTCGGTTCCGCTCAGGCCGCGGTTTCGGAACGGATGAGATCGCGCAGGATCTGGCGGGCGCGAACGGCGGGGGTGTCGGGGTCGAGGGCAACCGGACCCAGCGACAGGATATCCGTGACCTCGCCGACATTGCGCTGCTGCGCCTCGATCATCGGAACATCCTCTTTTTCGAAGACGTTCTGGGTAATGTCATAGAGCTTCTTGCTCGCCTCTTCGCTGTCGATCTCGCGATTGCGCGCCACCGACCAGAAGTAATGGCAGTGCAAGTCAGAGGCCGGCGTAATCATGTGGGTCTGCGGCATGCAGACGCCCTCTTCGGGCGGCGCGCCGCATTCGGTGCCGCCGAGATCGAAACTCATCAGCGACGGCGGGTTCCAACTCATGTTGGCGCGCGCATCGAAGCGCTTGGAGGGCGACGTCCAGAAAAAGCGCATCAGGCCCTGGATTTCGACATTGGGCTTGAGGCGTTTGGCGGTCACCGTATGACCCTCAACCGCATAGCTGGTCTTGTGCGCGGCAACACCGCCCGACTGCCTGAACAGCGGATGCAGGTATTCGACGTGGCTGAGATCGAGCAGGTTATCGACCACCAGTTCGTAATGGGCGGCGACATCGACATAGCCGTATATGACGGCGAAGGTCTTGGGGTCTTCATTGAAGGGCAGCGACGGGATCAGCTTTTCGTCGGCACGCTTCGGATCGCCAGGCCAGAACCAGACGTAGCCGTAACGCTCATGGGCGGGCCATGACACCACATCGGAGCGGCGCGGAACGGCATGATCGCCGTGGGGATTGAGAACGCATTTCCCGGACGGATCGAACCGCAGGCCGTGATAGCCGCACTCGATGCTTTCACCTTTTACGCAACCCAGCGACAGCGGCGCGAAACGATGCGGGCAGCGATCGGCCAGGACGGCGGCCTTCCCGCTTTCGGTGCGGAACAGGACCATCGACTGGCCCAGCAACTGGCGCGAAACCGGCCCCTTGGCAACTTCGCTCGACAGGGCGCCGACGTACCAGGCGTTACGCAGATAAGGGATCTCGGTCATCGATCTGTTCCAGATTGCCGCGTGGAGAACCGCGGCATTCTGCCCCAGAAAGGTTCGAATACAAAGTAATTGTTGGGATGGCTCGCTTCTAAAAGACAGAAACGATGCAAAAGCGACGCTAAAGCCCTTTCAGCCCACACTCTGAGAACCTGCCGACCGTGGCTGAGCCCGTCCACTGCGAGCCATGGCCCCGAGCATGAATACCCGAAAAGAGTTCGGTCTACAGATTGATGGAAAACAAAAAAGGCCCCGCGATAGCGGGGCCTTGATGTTGGTTGCGGGGGCAGGATTTGAACCTGCGACCTTCAGGTTATGAGCCTGACGAGCTACCGGGCTGCTCCACCCCGCGTCTGTCTCGAAACGGCACCGGGACGCGGCCGGGGCCTTAAACAGCACGGGGCGGCCAAAGCCGCCCCGCGAAAGCAATATCATTGTGGGATGTTGACCCCGGATCACGCGCGCTTTGAAGGCCTGGCAGCGACCTACTCTCCCGTGCCTTAAGACACAGTACCATCGGCGCTGAGGGTTTTCACGGCCGAGTTCGGAATGGGAT
>JAURLI010000007.1 GCA_030831315.1 Alphaproteobacteria bacterium | reverse complement strand
GGGGCTGGGCGTAGAGGCTCTTGTAGACTTCGCCATAGGTGCCTTCGAGGGCGCGAACGAAGGTGCGCTTCTTCTGCCAGCGCTCCCAAACGACTTCCTTGCCCTGGTTATGGCCGGTCTCGCCGGGGGCGATGTAGGTATCGGTTTCCTTGGGTTTCAGGGTGTCTTCGGACACGAATTCTCTCCACTTGCGCGGCACGGGGACCGGAGCAGGCTCCGGGAGGGTACGGAAGGCCATTTCTACCGGATTCCGCACCCTGCCGCTAGGCCTTATTCCGGCCTTAAGTGGCAGATTCCCTGTGCAAATCTGTCTTTCCTGGGCTGCAATCGGTCTAGGCATCCGCGCCAAGGTGCGCTATGAGCCAGCCACCCCCCGGACGCAGGGGCGGGATTATCTGAATTGGCGGGCAAGGTGGCGACGGAAGACAGCGAAAAAACGGGGGGACCGGAGCGCGACGGGGGCGCGCTGCCGCCCTTGCGTACCCGCCTTGGGATCTATGGGACGGCATTTTTCAGCCTGTCCATGATGCCCATGGCCTCGATCCTCGTGCCGCTGTGGATGGTGTCTCTCGGTGCGACCCCGCTGATGGTCGGCATCGCCATCGGCATCCGATCCTTCCTGCCGTTGTTGCTTTCCATTCATGGCGGCGTGCTGATGGACCGCCTTGGGCCGCGCCGCGTCACTCTGGCCGTGGCCATCGTCGCGGCCCTGCTGTTCCCGGCCTATCCCCTGATGCCCTGGTATGTCGCCATCCTGTGCCTGCAGGCGGTGTTCGGCCTTGCCCAGGGGTTGTGCTGGGTCGGATCGCAAACATTCTATGGCCGTCATATGCGGGGCCATGGCGGATCTGCGGGCTATCTGGTGTTTTTCTCCAATGGCGGCTGCTTTTTCGGCCCCCTCGTGCTGGGCGCTGTTGCCGAGCATCTCGGAACCCAGGCGGGGTTCGGATTTCTCTGCCTGTGGGCGATGGCGATGATCGTCTTCACGCTGCTGGTGCCCGATGAGGTGAAGGAGAAGGACGAGCCCGAACGTCCCCGGCGGTGGCGGGACCTGATGCCGCGATTTGAGGATTACCGCTCGGCCATCGCGCTCTGCGCGGTGCCGGTGGTGATGATGGTGATGATCTTCACCTTCATCCGCATCGCCAATGCTTCCGTGCAGACGTCGTTCTATGTCGTCTACCTGGGGGAGATCAAACTGGGCGAAACCCTGATCGGGCTTCTGCTCGGCACCGCAAACTTCATCGGCACCATCACGCCGCCGCTGATTCAGTCCCTGGAAAAGCGCGTTCCGGTGCTCTGGGTGCTCTCCGGTGCCACCGTTGCGACGGTGGTGTTCATGGCGATCACTCCGCTGATCACCGCCGTGCCGATCCTGTTCCTGGCCGCCGCGGCTTACGGGGCGGGGGTAGGGCTTGGCTTCCCGACGCTCCTTGCCATGCTGTCGCGGGCGATCCCCAGGGCCGAACAGGGCAAGAGCGTCGGCCTCAGGACCTCGGTCAACCGGCTGGCCTCCCTGATCGTGCCCGTGGCGATGGGCGCGATAGCCCAGTTTTTCGGGATCAAGGCCAGCTTTTTCGTGGTTGGGGTGGCCCTGCTGGCCTGTACGGCGGCCACCACTCTATGGGTCCTTCGCAGACCCGAACTCAAGCCCTAGGCGGGCTCTAACCCGAAATCCATAACCCCTCGGAAACATCAGGATTTTGGCCTAATTATAGAGTTAATTTCCTTGCCTTGGCGGGGGGTGGTTGATACCGTTCCTGCGCTTATGGGGGAAGCCTTGGGAGGCAGGGCGCTTGACCCCCGGAAGTCGGACGAAAGTCCGCATTTCAAGCCCAGAAAATAATCGGGCAATTCAAGTTCAATCTCGTTTTGGGGGAAGCGCTTGTTTTTTCGCGTGACCTTGTTCGTTGCCCTGAGAGAACTCGGCTATGCGGTGCGCCGGCTGGGACGGCGCGTGTACGCGCTCGTCCTCGCCGAACGGCAGATTCTTTTCCGGTCGGGCGGCAAGGTGCACGCTTTCACTCTCGGGTGGCGTTCCCAGGCTGTGGTGCTTGCCGTGATCGGCGTTGCCGTCGGCTGGTCCGCCTATACGACCTTCGCCCATGTCGAAAGCGACCGTGTCATCGCCGCCAAGGAGCGCGAGATCGGTTCCCTCAAACTTGCCTTCCGCACTTTGCGGAGCGATGTCGACCGCTCGGAGACCCGTTTTACAGAACTGGCGCGCACGCTTGAGGCGAAGCACGCCTACCTCGTGGCGCTTCTGGGGCGTGATGTCCCCGGCCTGAAGTCGGCCCGTCGGCTGGTTGCGCCGACCGGCGACGAAGCGCGCGATCGCCTTGGTGCCGCGCGTCAGGATTTGCTGGCCCAGCTCGGCAAGCTCGAGACCGTCATGCAGGGTGCTGCCCTGAATGAGGGGCGCAATGCCCGCGAACGTCTCGCCACCGAACAGAAGCTTCAGTTGTCCTCGGCCGACCGTGTGCGCATGGAGCGCGAGCGCCGGGTCCTGATCGCGCGTATCGAAAAGCTCGAGGACCGGCTGGCCGCCCTTAACCTGTCCCAGCGCGGCGTTGCCGCGGCCATGGCGGAGCGTACCCAGGACCAGATCGACCACGTGAAGCGCCTGATCGCCTCGGCCGGCGTCAACGTCGATGCGCTGCTTGTACGGATCGGCAGCGATACGGCCCCCGGCCTCGGCGGTCCGTTCATTGCGGCGGCCCCGGACAGCGCCTCGGAGCGCGCCGTCCCGGCGAGCCTCGGCTCACTCGACCATCATCTCGACAGGCTGGATGACGTTCGCAAGCTGGCGCGTTTGCTGCCGCTTTCGCGCCCATCGGATCATTTCTACGTGGCCAGCGGCTTCGGCAAGCGCCGCGATCCCATCAATCGCCGCTGGGCGATGCATTACGGCGTCGATCTTGCCGGCGTGAACCGTTCGCCGGTGATGGCGACGGCCCCGGGCGTCGTCGTGTCCGTCGGCTGGAACGGCAACTACGGGCGCATGATCGAGGTCGACCACGGTTCGGGCATCCGCACCCGTTACGGACATCTGCGCCGGATCCTCGTCAAGCAGGGCCAGCGCGTGGACCTGCGCCAGAAAATCGGCGAGATGGGATCCTCGGGCCGTTCCACCGGTACGCATCTCCACTATGAAATTTTCGTCAATGGCGAGCCCCGCGACCCCATGAAATTTCTTCAGGCAGGTGAATATGTTTTCAAAGGACTCTAGAAACGGTTCTGGCGAGAACAAGGACCGCGTTCCTTCGATCATCAGCGCGTCCCTGCGTATCGTTGGCGACCTCGTGTCCGAGGGCGATGTCCAGGTCGACGGCGTCATCGAGGGCGACGTCAACGCCCGTTCGCTGACGGTCAGCGAATGGGCCGCCGTGCGCGGCCAGATCACCGCGCAGAAGGTCATTATTCGTGGCGAAGTCGAAGGCCAGATCACCGCGGACGCGGTTGAATTGGGTCGGTCCGCCCGGGTGCTCGGCGATATTCTGCACCACGACCTCGCCATCGAATCGGGGGCCTTCATCGAAGGCCATTGCCGCCACAAGGAAAAGGCGGCGGTCGTTCAGGCCGCCGATGATGCGGGCGAACAGCCTCGCGCCGCCAACGCCTGATCAGCCATTCCGTCAGCGACTCTGGAATTCAGCGCCGCGCGTGAGCGCGGTGGTAAACGTCGCCGCATCGACGTTGCCGCCGGATGCCACGGCGACAACGGTCTTTCCTTCGATTGCCTTCGCCCGCCCAAGGACACCACTGACGACAGCGGCAATCGCGATCGCGCCGGAAGGCTCCAGCACGAGCTTGAGGTTTTCGAAAGCGGCGTAAAGACCGGCGCAGGCTTCGTCATCGTCGAGCGCAACGACGCCCGACACGTTCCGGCGATTGATCGGGAAGGTGATCGCGCCCGGCATTATCGCGGTCAGCGCATCGCAGATCGTCGTGCCGTGGCCTGGCGACAGGTCGTTGGCCAGCCGTTCCCCGGCGGCGAAGGAGCGGCGTGTGTCGTCATAGGCGGCGGGTTCGGCCATGTAGATTTCGGTGGCCGGCAGAAGCGCCTTGATCACAGTCGATATTCCGGCGGTCAGGCCGCCGCCGCCGCAAGGCACCACGACAAGGTCGGGCCTAGCCCCCAGGGCCTCGGCCTGTTCGGCGATCTCGATGCCGATGGTGCCTTGCCCGGCGATGACCTGTTCGTGGTCGAAGGGCGGGATGATCGGCGCGCCGCCACGCTCCTTGGCGATCTTTTCGGCGATGGCGACGCGGTCTTCCGTATCGCGGTCATGGAAGACCAGTTCCGCGCCCCAGGCGCGGGTATTGCGCTTCTTGATTTCGGGCGCGTCCTTTGGAATGACGATGACGGCGCGCGTGCCCGCCGCCTTGGCGGCAGCCGCCACGCCCTGGGCGTGGTTGCCGGTCGAATAGGCGACGACACCTTTCGCACGCGTCGCGTCATCGAGCTGGCTGATGCGGTTAAACGCGCCGCGAAACTTGAACGAGCCGGTAAGTTGCAGGTTCTCCGCCTTGACCAGAAGGCGGCAGCCGAGCCGGTCGTTCAGCAGCGGCGATTCCAGAAGCGGCGTGAGAACGGCCTTGCCGGCGATGCGCCGGGCAGCGGCGCGGATATCTTCGATGGTGACTGTCATGTCTCCTCCTGGTGAAGAGAATAGACAGGCAAGGCCCCGGGGGGCCAGCCTATACAGGCAGGGGTGGCTCGGGCATACTTGCGCGGCGCCAACAGGGGGTTTTCGATCATGGCGGAATTGCAGGGCCAGCTCGCACCGGTGGCTCGCGTTATCGATGCGCTGAACGAGACGATCGGACGGGCTGTCGCCTGGGCGGCGCTGGTTCTCGTCCTCGTGCAGTTCACCGCCGTCGTTCTGCGATATGTTTTCGGCATCGGCTGGATCTGGGTCGAAGAGTCTATCATCTACGTTCATGCGACGCTTTTCATGGCGGGCGCAGCCTATACGCTGCTTCACGAAGGGCATGTGCGCGTCGATGTCTTTTACCGCGATGCGAGCGAGCGTGACCGGGCGTGGGTTGATCTTCTGGGCACGATCTTTTTCCTCTGGCCGTTCTGTGCGCTGATCGTCATCAAGGGCTGGCCCTATGTGTCGCTGTCGTGGTCGATCCTGGAAGGGTCCCAGGAAACGAGCGGTATTCCCGCGATATTCCTGCTCAAGTCCCTGGTCCTCGTCTTTGCCGTGCTGGTCTTCGTGCAGGGTATTTCGATGGCGGCGGCGGCGGCGATCAGGCTTGCGGAAGGCGAGGGGCACGCGCGATGAAGGAATTTTTCGCCATAGTGCTTTTCGTCGGCACCTGCGGGGCGCTGCTTGCGGGTTATCCCGTCGCCTTCACGCTGGGGGGGGCGGCGCTTCTGTTCGCTGTCATCGGCAATTTTCTCGGCGTGTTCGATTTTGCCCTGCTGGGCGCCCTGGTGCCGCAGATTTTCGGCCGCATGACCAACACGGTGCTGGTTGCCGTGCCGCTGTTCGTGTTCATGGGTGTGATGCTGGAGAAGTCCAAGGTCGCCGAGGACCTGCTCGAAACCATGGGGCGGCTGTTCGGCACGCTGCCCGGCGGGTTGGGCATCGGTGTGACGGTCGTGGGCGCGCTGCTGGCAGCCTCCACCGGCATTGTCGGTGCGACGGTGGTGACGATGGGGCTCCTGTCGCTGCCGGTGATGCTGAAGCGCGGATATGACGCGAAACTGGCCACTGGCTCCATTTGCGCCGCGGGTACGTTGGGCCAGATCATCCCGCCGTCCATCGTGCTGGTTCTGCTGGGTGAAGTGCTGTCGTCGTCCTACCAGCAGGCGCAACTCAAGCGCGGCATTTTCTCCCCTGAAACGGTTTCGGTCGGTGACCTGTTCGCCGGCGCCCTGATCCCGGGACTGCTGCTGGTAGCGATTTATCTGCTTTACCAGATCGTCATCGCGTGGCTGCGCCCCGAGTCCTCTCCGGCGATTCCGGCGGAAGAGGGGATCGCGGAGCCGACCTTGCTGGTCATGATGCGTGTTTTGCTGCCGCCCGTGGCGCTGATCGTGGCGGTACTGGGCTCGATTCTTGCCGGTATCGCCACCCCGACCGAGGCAGCCGCCGTCGGTGCCGTGGGTGCAGGCCTGCTGGCAGCGCGGCGGCTGGACCCGGGGGCGAGCCACTACGTATCGGCAGCGGTGTTCTCAATGATCGCACTTCTGCTGTTGACCAGTTTTGTGGACCTGCGTCTTGGCCGCGATGCCATCTCCGGCATGCAGAAGGCGGGAATTGCAGTCGCGGCCGTGCTGACGCTGGTGCTGGTATGGGGATGCTTCGCCGCATTCGTTCGGCTGCACCGTGCGGCAATCCTGGCCGAAGTCGTGCGCGGTACCCTGTCCATCACGGCGATGGTTTTCGTGATCCTGATCGGCGCGGCGCTGTTTTCCCTCGTTTTTCGGGGATTTGGCGGCGACGACCTGGTGCACGCGTTTCTTGCGAACATGCCGGGCGGGGTGATCGGCGCGACGCTGATGGTCATGGCCGTGATGTTCGTTCTCGGCTTCTTTCTCGATTTCATCGAGATCATCTACGTGGTGGTTCCGATCGTTGCGCCCCCCCTTTTTCTGATGGGCCTCGATCCGGTCTGGCTCGGCATCATGTTCGCCGTCAACCTGCAAACCAGCTTCCTGACGCCGCCCTTCGGCTTCGCCCTGTTCTATCTTCGCGGTGTCGCGCCGCCCGAGGTTCGAACCCAGGACATCTATCGCGGCATTGTTCCGTTCGTGCTGATCCAGATCGGCGCGCTGGTGATCCTGGCCCTGTTCCCGCAGCTCGCCACCTGGCTGCCGAAAGCCCTTTACGGCTAGGCAAGAGAAAAGGGCGCACCGCGCGGTGCGCCCTTCTGTTTGCAGTCGAAGCCGGGATCGGTCAGGACGACTTCTTTTTCTTCGAACTCTTCTTGCGGCAGAGGTCGCCCTTGCAGCGGCCCACGCCGGAATTGTCCTTGATGTAGTCCTTCACACGCTGGATGACGTCGGGCGGCGCAGTGAACAGTTCGTCGATGATGGCTGCCACCTCTTCGCCGCTTTTCGGCTTGATGTCCTGCTTGCGGCGCTTGGCGTCGGCCAGATACTTGGCATCCTTGACCGCGCGCATGAAGGCCGCGCGGTGGGTCTTTACCGCATCCGCCGTGGTTCCCGGCGCGAGGCCGTAGGGGATGGTGATTTCGCTGGGCAGCAGGAACAGCTTCATCGCCAGCTTGTCCTTCGGATCCTTGATCAGGTCCATGACATGCGGCGTTCCCTTAGGCAGTTCCTCGTTCGGCTTCAGCGCCACATCCATCAGGAAACGAACCTTCTTCTGGCTGATCCAGTCGGGGTGCGTGGTCTTGAGCGAATCCAGCGTCAGGCAGCGGCCGTCCACTTCCTGGCGTTCGACCGCAAGCACGGAACCCGCGCCGCCGTATCCGGCGATGGGTTTCATCTTGGTGCCGACGGTGCGATTGATCATGATCGGCAGCAGCGTCGAGTTGGATGAGGCCCCGGTCGCGGAAACGGTCATCTGGCCGCTCATCATGTCCTGAACCGATTTGAACTTGCTGGCGTTCCAAACGAAGCACATGCTTTCGCCAACGTTCAGGCTGCCGACCCATTCGAACTTGCGGATGTCGTACTGGAGCTTGCGGTTGTCGAAGGCGGCCGTCTGGATCGGACCGCCGGCCATGGTGGTCAGGGTGGTGCCGTCCTTGGTGCCGTTCACGTAGGCATGGGTAACGCCCTGGATGCCGCCCGCGCCGTACATGTTCTTGACGATGATCGTCGGGTTGCCGGGTATCGAGCGGGCGTAGTGCGGTGCGAAGGTGCGGGTGAAGACATCGACGCCGCCGCCGGGCTGTCCGCCCGCGTAGATGTTGATCGTCTTGCCCTTGAAGTCGGTTTCGGCGGCGGCCGGAATAGCGGCCCCGGCGGTCAGGGCAAGCAGCCCCGCCGCAGCGAGAGTGAGGGATTTGGCTTTTCGCATCGATGTTCCTCCAGGTTGTTATCGTTCCGGCGGTTCGTTCCGCCTTGCCGGGCGCGGTGCTCAGGCCCTTGGGGGGATAGTAGTGGGATTCAAGCGGCCGAGGCAAACGCCGTAAACAAGGCCGAAGCGGGGCTCTAACCCCTGATCGCCGCGGGGTGCAGGGCACGCAGCCGGCCGTCGTTCAGCAGCGCCCGATAGACCTGGACGTTTTCCAGCACGCGCTGGACGTAATCGCGGGTCTCGGAGACGGGGATCATCTCGATCCAGTCGATGGCGTCGATCTCGCCCTTCCGGAAATCGCCGTTGTCGCGAAGCCAGCGTTTCACGCGACCCGGCCCCGCGTTGTAGGCGGCAAGCGCCAGCGCGTAGGAGCCGCCGAAATCGGCCAGCACCTGCGAGAAATAGGCGGTGCCGATGGTCATGTTGTAGGTGGGGTCGGTCAGCAGACGCTCGCGGGAAAACGGCATCCCCAGTCCCTTGGCGACGCTGCTCGCGGTCGCCGGCATCAGCTGCATCAGGCCACGCGCGCCTGCCCAGCTGACGGCTTCCGGATTGAAGGCACTTTCCTGACGCATCAGGCCGAGGACGATCCCGCCTTCGAGGCCGCGCCGATTGGGCGGCAAGGCCATGCGCGGCCAGCCGGCCTCCAGAAGATGCACGCCGTCCTTGAGCGAGTCCTTCGCGGCCCAGACAGCAACATCGACGCGCCCGGCTTCGGTTGCAATGGCAGAGGCAAGAACGTGTTCCGCCGGGGTACGCGCAATGCGTACAAGGTGGCGCACGAAGAATTTCAGGTGATCGCGCTCGAGGCTCTGGCTGGCCAACGCGGCGGCACGAACGACGTCGCGGCGGGCATAGGCCTTGGCATCGCTCTCCGTGACCGTGGGGGCCTTCGGCATGGGGCGGGCGGCCCCGGTCTGCTGGAGGGCGCCTGCCGCGAGCTGGCCATAAAAGGTGGTGACGAATTCGGCGGCAACGCCGAACCAGTGTTGCGCCTTGGCCTTGTCTCCGGCGGCCTCGGCCGCGCGTCCGGCCCAGTAGGCACCGCGCGCCTTGCTGACAGGGTAATTGACGCCTTCGTAGAGGCGGATGAAATGGGCGAGGGCAGGCTTGGGATCCTTGAGGAACCGCAGGGCGATGAAACCAGCCAGGAATTCGGCATCGGCGAAGCTTTCGCCTTCCTTCTGGCGGTGCTGGGAGGCGAGGCGGTAGGCCACGCTGACATTGCCCTTGCGCAGTTCGCGCCGCGCCAGGATGCCCTGTTCGCGCCATACCAGCGCCGGGCGGGGGAGCGCATCGGGTAGTTGCCAGATCATGGCGATGGCTTCGTCGTCGCGGTTCTTGCGCCGCCGCCAGCGCAGGCGTTCGTAGACAAGGCCGGGGTCGTTTTCCAACTCCTTGGGCACACGCCGGATCGCCCAGTCGACGCCGCCCTCGAATGCGCGCAGGCGCATGCGCGCGACCACGACATGACTATAGTCGCCTTTGATCCGGCGCAGCAGGCGACGCGCTTCCCAACTGCGCCCGTCCCACAGCAGGCGGTCCATGCGTAGTTCGTGATCCTTGGCCGTAAGGGTGCGGCGGAAGCGGCTATAGAAGGCGCGTTCCGATGGCGCGTCGAAATTGCTGTCGATCCATGTCTTGCGGATCAGCTCGTCGGCCTTGGCCGTATCGCCCTTACGCTTGAGCGCTTCGGCCAGATGCAGCGCCCCCATGGGCGTGCGCGGCGGGTGCTTGCCGAACCATTTCGTGATGGCGCTGTCGGGGATACGCTCGTTGATCGCATATTCGGCCGATTCCAGCATGTCGTTCATCAGCGGCCAGTCGGCATTGTCGGTGATGAACCGGGTGACCTCGTCGAAATCGACGCGCTCGCCGCGGGTGGTGAAACGGACCCAGGAGACGTATTTGCTCAGAACCTTGTCGCCCGACTGGCCGGCCAGGGCGTAGGCCTTGGTCCAGTCGCGCAGGTCGATGGCGCGGAATACCGGCGCGTGGGATCGGCCCATGACGGGGCGACGCTGCGGGGGAAGATGAGGAATGCCGGCCTGGGCCTCGCGGGCGGCGACGGCCGAAGCCGCCTCGGCAGGCTGCTGGGCGCCGGAGTTACCGGGCGCAAGGGCGAAGGCGAGCAGCAAGCCCGCCGCGATGAAGCTGATTTTCGTCATTGCCCGTATTACGCCGTTCTTGATCCGCACCCTGTCGCGCATCGCGTCATCCCGGCCCTTGATGGGCCCCGGCGACGCCCATTGTAGGGGCAGGCGTAGTTAATGCAACGTTAGCGGGGCCGCTTGGCAGGCTGGACGGGGCGGTCTATGGTGCGCCCGTCGTCGGCCGGGGCGGCAGGAAAACCCCGGCGAAGCTGGAGGCTATGATGTTCAAGGGTTCCTTCACCGCCCTGATTACCCCGTTCCGGGGCGGCAAGGTGGACGAAAAGACCTTTGCCGACCTTGTCGAACGCCAGATCACAGCGGGAACGCATGGTCTCGTGCCCTGCGGCACTACGGGCGAATCGCCGACGCTCAGCCACGACGAGCACATGCGGGTCACCGAGATCTGCATCGAGGTGGCGAATGGCCGCGTGCCGGTGATCGCCGGGACCGGATCGAACTCGACCGACGAAGCGATCGCGCTGCAGGCGCATGCAAAGAAGGCTGGCGCCGATGCCGGTCTTGTCGTCACGCCCTATTACAACAAGCCGACCCAGGCCGGCCTGATTGCCCATTACACGGCGATCGCCGATGCGGTCGACCTGCCGATCATCATCTACAACATCCCGGTTCGCTCGGTGATCGACATGACCGTGGCGACGATGGCGGAACTTGCGAAGCACCCGAACATCGTCGGCGTCAAGGATGCCACCGCCGATCTCGCGCGGCCGTTGCGCACGCGGCTCGCCTGCGGCACGGATTTCTGCCAGCTTTCCGGCGAAGATGCGACCGCGATCCCCTTCCTCGCCCAGGGCGGTGTGGGGTGCATCTCCGTCACGTCCAATATCGCGCCGAAGCTTTGCGCCGACCTGCACAATGCCTGGAACACCGGCGACATGAAGACCGTCGCGCGCATCAACGACCTGCTGCTGCCGGTGCATGACGCGATGTTCTGCGAATCCTCGCCGGGTCCGGTCAAGCATGCGGCCGAGGTGATGGGGCTTTGCGGCGGCGACTTGCGCCTGCCGCTGGTGCCGATCCTGTCGGCGTCCAAGAAGAAGGTGGAAGACGCGCTCAAGGGCGCGGGGCTTCTGTAGCCAGACATGGCGGGGGCCGCCAAGGGCGCCAACGCTCGCCAGGAGGCGCAGCGCTTCATCGCCCAGAACCGCAAGGCGCGGCACAACTACGTCATCGAGGAAACCTTCGAAGGCGGGCTGATGCTCATGGGTTCGGAAGTCAAAAGCCTGCGCGCTGGCGGCGCCAACATCAACGAATCGTTTGCGCGCGCCGAAGGCGGCGAGTTGTGGCTGGTGAACGCCCATATCCCCGAGTACAAGTTCGCCAACCGCGATGGACATGAGCCGCGCCGCCCCCGCAAGATCCTCCTGCACAAGCGCCAGCTCGAAAAGATCATGGGGGCGATCCAGAGGGAAGGCGCTACGGCAGTACCGCTCAGCCTCTATTTCAATGCCCGCGGCATCGCCAAGGTCGAAATCGGCATTGCCCGCGGCCGCAAGCAGCACGAAAAACGCGACATGCTCAAGAAGCGCGACTGGCAGCGCGAAAAGGCGCGCCTCATGCGCGACAAGGGCTAGCGCATGGTCACGTTCATCGGCCGCATCAAGGACAAGCTGATCGCCGCGCGCGAAAAGAAGGCGCGGGAAAACCGGCTGCTGTGCGCGACGCCCTTGCTTGGTGACAACGCCCGCAACCGCCTGCCGCCGGGGCAAAGGATCGTCGAGAAATGGCCGGTGCTCGATCTCGGCATCACGCCGAAGCTCGATCCCGGCGAATGGCGCCTGACGGTTGACGGGCTCGTCGAAAATCCCTGCGCGTGGTCATGGCCTGAATTCGGCGCCCTGCGGCAATCCTCAATCACTGCCGACATCCACTGCGTCACCACATGGTCGCTCTACGATTCCCTATGGGCAGGCGTTTCGACGAAGACGATTCTCGATCTGGTACGGCCCAAGCCTGAAGCGCGATTCGTCCTGTTCCGCTCCTACGACGGTTACACGACCAATGTGCCGTTGTCGCGTTTTGCCGAGGACGATGCCCTGATCGCCACCGCGCGCAATGGCGAGGCCATCGGCCCGGAACACGGCGGTCCCGCGCGCGTGGTCATTCCCAGCCTCTATTTCTGGAAGTCGGCAAAGTGGGTGCGGCGCATCACCTTCGCTGCCGAGGATGCGCCCGGCTACTGGGAGGTGCGCGGCTATCACAACGATGCCGATCCGTGGCAGGAAGAACGCTACGGCTGAGTGCCGTCGGCGATTGCGCGGGCTCGGGCAAAAACACGCTCGAACATTTCCGTGGTCAGCCGTCCCGTATTGGTGTTGAGGCGCGAGCAATGATAGCTGGCGATCACGTGCCGGCCATCGGGCGCCTGGAATTCCGTGCCATGGCCGAAGGGCGCATCCTTGCGCCGGATGCCGAGCACCTTCAGCGCCGATGCATGGGCGACGTTTCCCAGTGTGATGATGCAGGCCAGTCGCTTCATGGCGGCAATCTCGCGCACGAGGAATTCCCCGCAGGCGGCAGCCTCGGCCCCGGTCGGCTTGTTGGCGGGGGGCACGCAGCGCACGGCGTTGGTGATCCGCGCATCGGCGAGGGTCAGCCCGTCGTCGGCGCGGGCACCATAAGTGCCGCGCGCAAATCCGAACTTGAGCAAGGTGGGATAGAGCAGTTCGCCAGCCCAGTCACCGGTGAACGGGCGACCGGTGGCATTGGCCCCGCGTCGCCCGGGGGCGAGGCCAACGATCAGCACGCGGGCGTCGACCGGACCGAAGGATGGAACCGGTGCGTTATGCCAGCCGGGCTCGGCCCGGGCATTTTCCGCGCGAAAAGCGACGAGCCGCGGACACAGCTTGCAGTCGCGCGCAGGTTCGCCCGGCAGGCTGGCAGGGGAGCGGGACATCGGCCGCCCTTCAGGCGACCGGCTCTTCGGGGGCGTGGTATTGCTCGCGCGGGCGGGCGATTTCACTGGCGAGATCGCGCAGTTCGACGAAAACGTCAGCCTGGCGGCGCAATTCGTCGGCTACCATCGGCGGCTGCGTGCGCATCGAGGAAACGACAGTGACCCGAACGCCCTTGAGCTGAACGGCCTCGACCAGGCGGCGGAAGTCGCCATCGCCCGAGAACAGGACGATATGATCCAGCCGGTCCGCCATCTCCAGCATGTCGATGGCCAGTTCCATGTCCATGTTGCCCTTGATGCGGCGGCGGCCTTCGGAATCGCTGAATTCCTTGGCGGCCTTGGTCACCACGGCATAACCGTTGTAGTCGAGCCAGTCGACCAACGGGCGGATGGGGGAGTATTCCTGATCGTCGATCAGCGCGGTGTAGTAAAACGCCCGGATCAGACGCCCCTTGCTGCCGAACAGGGTGAGAAGCTTCTTGTAGTCGATGTCGAAGCCGAGATTGCGGGCGCAGGAGAAAAGATTGGCGCCGTCGATGAACAGGGCGATACGTTCCTGAGGGTAAAACTGCATAATGACTTCCTGAAGTTAAATTGATTTTCAGCCTAAAAAGGAGTTTTTAACGCATTGAAATCACCGATATTTTTATCATACATACTGCCCTATATCAATGGTGGGACATGATCCTGATCGGCCTGGGCGGCAACCTTGAAAGCCCGCGTTTCGGCCCGCCCCGGAGAACGCTTGTGGCAGCGCTCGACCGGTTGCAGGCTGAGGGGATCGCGGTTCTGGCGCGGTCGCGGTTTTATACCTCGGCGCCGGTGCCTGTATCGGACCAGCCCTGGTATGTCAATGCGGTGGCGCGGGTGGAGACGGGCCTCGGCCCGCAGCCCCTGTTGGCGGCCCTGCTGGCGCTGGAGGCCGAGTTCGGGCGGGTGCGGGCGGACGCCAATGCGGCGCGGGTACTCGATCTGGACCTGCTTGCCTATGGCCCGATGGTGACCCCGGCCGATGCCCATCCGGCCCTGCCGCATCCACGCATGGCGGGGCGGGCTTTCGTGCTGCTGCCGCTCGCTGAAATTGCCCCGGATTGGCGCCATCCGGCGACCGGAACGCCCATCGGTGCGATGGTTAATGCCCTGCCGGGCGATCAGCTCGCCCGCCCGATGGACGCGGAATAGGCGGAAAACCGCTGCCGCGGCCCGTTCCGCCTTGCTTTTGGCGGGGTGCAACCCTATATAGAAGGCCCTTTTTCGCCGATTTCGGAGATACCGCATGGCCCGTATTACCGTTGAGGACTGCGTTCTCAGGGTGCCCAACCGCTTCGACCTGGTCCTGGTCGCCGCGCAGCGCGCACGCGACATTTCGGCTGGCGGCGTTCTGACCGTCGATCGCGACAACGACAAGAACCCCGTCGTTTCGCTGCGTGAGATCGCCGAGGAAACCGTGGGTGTCGATGAGTTGCGCGAGGCCGTCATCCTCGGCCTGCAGCGTCACGTCGAACAGGACGAGCCCGCCGACGAGGATCCCGATGTGGCATCGCTCGGCGAAGGCCTCGGCGCGATGAAGCCGGAAGACGCCATCGCCCGCAAGACCCTGCTCGAGGAAGAGATCGCCGATGACATCCTGACGGTCGGCGAGGATGCCATTGAAGCCGGTGCCGAAATTTCGGATTCCGGTGATAATGACGCCGCCGGTTCTGGCGACGAGGCGCGTCAGGACTGAACACGATCCCGTCCCCGATACCGGCCCGGAGACGGGCGCCGGCGCGGAGATCGCGCAGGCAAGCACCGTAGCCGGATGTTGGCTTTAGGGACGCGGAATGATCCGTCAGTTCGAACTGGTCGAAATGATCCGGGCCTATGATCCGGATGTCGATGAAGACCTGATCAACAGGGCTTACGTCTTTGCCATGAAGGCGCATGGCACGCAGATGCGCGCCTCGGGCGATCCCTATTTTTCACATCCTTGCGAAGTGGCGGGCATCCTGGCGGGCATGCGGCTCGACCAGTACACCATCGCTACGGCCCTGCTGCACGATACGGTCGAGGATACCCTGGCGACGATCGAAGAGGTCGAGCGCCTCTTCGGCAAGGATGTCGCCCGGCTGGTCGACGGCGTGACCAAGCTCTCGCGTATCGAACTGCAATCCGATCATGCCCGGGAAGCCGAGAATTTTCGCAAGCTTCTGCTGGCGATGTCCGAAGACATTCGCGTGCTTCTGGTCAAGCTTGCTGACCGTCTGCACAACATGCGCACGCTCCGCTTCATCAAGGATCCGGCCAAGCGCCGGCGGATTGCGGGCGAGACGATCGAGCTTTACGCGCCGCTCGCCGAACGTATCGGTCTGCATGATTTCAAGGACGAATTGGAAGACCTTGCCTTTGCCGAGGTCAATCCCGAGGCACGCGTATCGGTTCTGTCGCGTCTGGAATACCTGCGCGAGCAGGGCGGCGATCTCGCCCAGCAGATCATCAGCGAGCTTGAAGCCACGCTGGAAAAGGCGGGCATGAAGGCCGAAATCAGCGGCCGGGAAAAAAGGCCCTATTCGATCTGGTCCAAGATGCAGCGCAAGCGCGTCGGATTCGAGCAACTCGCCGACATCATGGCCTTCCGTATCGTCGTCGAGAACCGCGAGGACTGCTACCGGGCGCTCGGTGTCCTGCATGGCGTTTATCCGCTCGTTCCGGGGCGCTTCAAGGACTACATCTCGACTCCCAAGCGCAACGGGTATTCGTCGCTGCACACCTGCGTCATCGGGCCGAAACGCAACCGTATCGAAATCCAGATTCGCACCCGCGAAATGCACGAGGTCGCGGAGTGGGGCGTTGCCGCCCACTGGGCCTACAAGCAGGGGCCCGCGGCCGAACGTGAAGGGCGTCGCTACGGTTGGCTGCGCGAACTTCTGCACATTCTTGATCAGGCTTCGGATCCGGAAGAATTCCTTGAACACACCAAGCTCGAGATGTTCCAGGACCAGGTGTTCTGCTTTACCCCGCGTGGCGACCTGATCGGCCTGCCGCGGGGCGCGACCGCGGTCGATTTCGCCTATGCGGTGCATTCGGACATCGGCGATACCTGCGTCGGCGCAAAGATCAACGGCCGCATCGTGCCGCTCAAGACCCAGCTTGAGAACGGCGACCAGGTCGAGGTCATCACTTCGAAGGCGCAGCGCCCGTCGCCGACCTGGGAAAGTTTCGTCATTACCGGCAAGGCCAAGGTGGCCATCCGCCGCTTCATCCGATCCCGCCAGACGGAGGAATATGTCTACCTGGGCCGGGCAATCCTCGAAAAGGCGTTCGAGGAAGTGGGCTATCAGTATTCCGACAAGGCCCCGCGCGGCGTTCTCAAGATTTTCCGCTGCGACGGTACCGACGATTTGATCGCCGCGGTCGGCGCGAACAAGGTTACTGCGCGCGATGTGCTGCTTGCGGTTTTTCCCGGTCTCAAGAACGAACTGGAAGAGGGCCGCATCGGCGCCAAGGTCGTGCCGCTGGTGGCGGCACGAAAGGGCCGGGGGCGGGGCAAGCGCGAAAAGTCCCACGCGGTACCCATTCGCGGCCTGACCGCCGGCATGGCGCTGCATTATGCCAACTGCTGCCATCCGCTCGCCGGCGATCGCATTGTCGGCATCCTGACCCCGGGCAAGGGCGTGACCATTCATACGATCGATTGCAATACGCTCGAGAGCTTCTCGGATATGCCGGAACGCTGGCTCGACGTGTCGTGGGACACCGATGGTGATGAAGAACTGGTCGGGCGCATCAACGTCACCGTCATCAACGAGCCGGGCGCGCTGTCGGCGCTTGCCTCGGTCATCGCGAAGAACCTCGGCAATATCCTGAACCTGAAAATCAGGCATCGGGCCACCGACTTTTTCGAGATGTCGATCGACGTCGAGGTGCAGAACGTCAAGCACCTCAGCAATATCATCGCGGCCCTGCGGGCGACGCCTGCCATCAATTCGGTCGAAAGGGCGCGAGGCTGACATGGCGGCGAAGGTAAAGAGCCGGCAGGACCACTCGCTTCGCCTTGGCGTCAACATCGATCACGTAGCGACGATCCGCAATGCACGTGGCGGCGAGCACCCGGATCCCGTGCGTGCGGCACGTATCGCGGCGGCTGCAGGAGCCGACGGAATTACCGCGCACCTGCGTGAGGACCGCCGGCATATTTCCGATCGCGACATCCGGGCCTTGTCGCGCGACATCGAACTGCCACTCAATCTCGAAATGGCCGCGACCGAGGAAATGCTCGAAATCGCGCTTGCGCACCGGCCCCATGCGGCCTGCATCGTGCCCGAAAAACGCCGCGAACTGACGACCGAGGGCGGTCTCGATGTCATCCGCGGACGCAAGAAGCTGGCGCCTTTCGTTGCAAAGCTGGGCGCGGCCGGCATCCGGGTCTCGTTGTTCATCGATCCAGATCTCGAACAGATCGACGCAGCGGCCGATCTCGGTGTCCCTGTCATCGAATTGCACACGGGGAAGTATTGCGATTCGGAGGGCGTCGCCCGCGCGGCTGAGTTGGAGCGCATCCGCCGGGGTGCCACTCTTGCCGCCAAGCTGGGCCTAGAATGCCATGCCGGGCATGGGCTGGCCTTCGATACTGTCGGCGCGGTTGCCGCGATTCCTGAGATCATCGAGTTGAACATCGGTCATTTCCTGGTGGGCGAGGCGATCTTCATCGGCTTTGA
Source organism: Alphaproteobacteria bacterium (assembly GCA_030831315.1). Classification (GTDB taxonomy): domain Bacteria; phylum Pseudomonadota; class Alphaproteobacteria; order SMXQ01; family SMXQ01; genus WHSO01. Next base: position 58,037 of record JAURLI010000007.1, on the reverse strand, counting down.
CGCTGCCATTCGCCGCATGCGCGAGGCCATGGATGAAGCGCGCGCAATTCAGGCAGGCATGGGGAAACCGTCGTGATCATCGGCCTCGGAAGCGACATCATCGACATTCGCCGGATCGCACGCACGATCGACCGGTTCGGCGATCGCTTCCTTTCGCGTGTCTATACCGATACCGAGCGCCAGAAGTCCGAGCGGCGCCGCAACCGCATTGAATCCTACGCCAAGCGCTATGCCGCGAAAGAAGCCTGCTCCAAGGCGCTCGGCACCGGCTTTCGCAAGGGTGTGTTCTGGCGCGACATGGGTGTCGTCAACCTGCCGGGTGGGCGGCCCACCATCGCGCTGACGGGCGGTGCGGCCCGGCGCCTGGCGGAATTGACCCCTGCGGGCTTCAAGGCGCGCATCGACGTGACCCTGACCGACGAGCCGCCGACGGCGCAGGCCATCGTCGTCATTTCCCTGGTGCCGCAGGATGCGCCGGAGTGAGGGCGCGCTTTCTTGACAGTCGGCGGGTCGCGTGCCTCCATGTCGCCCGCAAATTCGTCATTTCCTTATCAGCAGCAAGAAGTCGGATTCATGGATAGCAGCGACGTCACCGGCGAAGCCAAAAAGACCGGAAAAAAGGGCGGGGGCATCGGCGAGACCCTGATGACCATCGTCTATGCCGGCCTGATCGCCATAGGCGTGCGGACTTTTGCTTATGAACCTTTCAATATTCCGTCCGGCTCCATGCTGCCGACGTTGCTGATCGGCGACTACCTGTTCGTCTCGAAGTTTTCCTACGGATACTCGCGCCATTCCATGCCGCTGGGGCTGCCCCTGATTTCGGGCCGCATTTTCGAAAGCAGGCCTGCGCGCGGCGATGTTGCCGTGTTCAAGCTGCCGACGGACACTTCCACCGATTACATCAAGAGAATCATCGGACTTCCCGGCGACAAGATTCAGGTCGTGAATGGCGTGTTGCACATCAACGGGACCGCCGTCGCGCGCAAGCGAGTCGGCGAATATGTGCATCGCGACGATTACGGCAACGCCTACACGTTTGTGCACTACATCGAGACGCTGCCGGGCGGTCGCGAGCATTCGGTCATCGAGCGTTCCGATGACGGCCCGCTCGACAACACCCCCGTCTACGAAGTGCCCGCGGGCCATTATTTCGCCATGGGCGACAACCGGGACAATTCGCAGGACTCCCGCGTGCTCAATGCGGTCGGCTTCATCCCGGCGGAAAACCTCGTTGGCCGGGCAGAAGTCCTGTTCTTCTCAACCGATGGCAGCGCCCGGCTCTGGGAAATCTGGAAATGGCCCTTCGCCACGCGCTTCTCGCGTCTGTTCACCGGGATCCGGTAATAGGTGGCCGCCCGCGAAAAATCCGGAGATGCGCGTCCCGCGCGGACGCTGCGCTCGCGCACACCGGAAGCGCTCGCCCGCAAGCTCGGCCATGACTTTGCGCGCGCCGACCTGCTGCGCGAAGCCTTGACCCACCGTGGCGCCGCCGCCGTGGGCGAGGGGCCGCGTTTTGGGAACGAGCGGCTTGAGTTTCTGGGCGACCGCGTACTTGGCCTTGTGATCGCCGAACTGGTGCATGAAACCTACACCGACGAACCCGAAGGCGTGCTGGCACGACGGCTGACCGGGCTCGTGCGGCGAGAGGCGCTGGAGGAAGTCGCGGCGTCCCTCGATCTCGGGCGTTATCTGATCGTGGCGGAATCGGATGCTCGCAGCGGCGCGCGCGTCAACCGCAGCCTTCAGGCCGACGCCTGCGAGGCGATCATCGGCGCGCTCTATCTGGACGGCGGGCTGGATGTTGCGCGGGCATTCATACTGGAGCGCTGGCGGCCACTGCTTGATGCTCATGGCGGCGGTCTGCGCGATGCCAAGACCCGGCTTCAGGAATGGGCGCAAGCCCGCGGCCTGCCGCTGCCCATCTACCGGGAAATATCGCGTAGCGGGCCCGCCCATGCGCCGGAGTTCGAAATCGAGGCCTCGGTCGAGGGGCATTTACCAGCAAGCGGGCGCGCGGCTTCAAAGCGCGGCGCGGAACAGGCCGCGGCAGAATCCCTGATCGCCGCCCTGACGGAAAAGGATGCCGGGAATGAGTAACGTTTTTGAATCCCCGCCCGGCGCCCGTGCCGGTTTCGTAGCGCTGATCGGCGCGCCCAACGCCGGCAAATCCACGCTGATGAACGCTTTTGTCGGCGCCCATGTCGCCATTGTCACGCCCAAGGTCCAGACGACGCGCACGCGGCTGACCGGCATCTGCATGGCTGGTGATACCCAGATCGCCTTTATCGATACGCCCGGCATATTCCTGCCCAAGCGCCGCCTCGACCGTGCCATGGTGGCGGCGGCATGGTCGGCCATCGAGGACGCAGACGCGGTGGTGCTGGTTGTCGATGCCGAGCGTGCCGCCAGATCGCGGGAAAGTCTCGACGCGGAAACTGCTGAAATCGTGGCTGGACTCAAGTCGCGCGGGGTGAGCGTGGTGTTGGCTCTCAACAAGATCGACCTGCTGCCGCGCGAGGCCCTTCTGGCGGTTGTCGCGGCCCACGACCGCACCGGTGTCTTTTCCCGTATCTTCATGATTTCCGCCACGAGCGGCGACGGTGTTGCCGACCTCAAGGCACATCTGGCCGCGCAGATGCCTGAAGGCCCCTGGCTGTATCCGCCCGATCAGCTTTCGGATGCGCCGATGCGCTTGCTGGCCGCCGAGGTCACACGAGAGCAGGCTTTCCTGATGCTGCATCAGGAACTGCCCTATGGGCTGACGGTGGAAACCGAACGCTGGGAAGAAAAGGACGACGGCAGCGCCCGTGTCGATCAGGTCATCCTGATTGCGCGTGAAAACCACAAGGGCATGGTAGTCGGCAAGGGCGGCGCCAAGATCAAGGCGATCGGCGAGGCTGCGCGCCGGAGCCTGGAAGACATGCTCGGCCGTCGCATACACCTTTTCCTGCACGTGAAGGTGAAGGCGGACTGGATGGAGCGCGCGGAGTACTACCGGGACATCGGCCTCGACTTCAAGTCCTGAGGAAATCCCTCAGGCCGAGCGGGCGCGGTCGAGGCGCGAGCGCGCATCGTTGAGGGCGGCGATCACCAGATCCGCTGCGCCCTCTGTTTCCATCAGTGTCGCGGTGATGGCAAAAGCATGAATCTTGAGAAGTTCGTAGAACTGCTTGGTCGGCGTGCTGCGGATGTTTTCGATCACGCGAACCATTGAATCGCAAATTTCCAGCAATTCGATCTGGCTGAGGGTCTCGAGTTCCAGCGCGAGGCTGTCGACCAGGGATGCCACCTCGTCCAGCCGCTTCTCGCTGGCCGTCGGGACTTCCATGCTTGTTGCTTTGAGACGTAAAGTCTCGTCAATCAGCCAGGCGATGCGCTGGGCATAACGGTTGAGGCGATGATTGTTGATCTTCGCCTTGACGTTGCTGACGATGCTTTCGGATGCGGCGGCGGCCACGTCACCGGTTGCCTTGAAGCGCAGGTTATTGGGCACCTTGATGGTGCCGAGCCCGATCGGGTCCTTGCGGGTGTCCTCGGGCGAGCGACGGTCCGGGCCGACATAACTTGCCGTGACGACGAATTCCTTGCGGTTGCGGATCAGGATATCGATGCGGTCGCTCAGCAGCTTGATCGATACCGGCATCATGACGATATCGTCGACGCCAGCTTCGAGGCTGTTGTTGACCGCTTCAATGCTGGGATGCCATGAAAGTGCGATGATCACGGCGAAGAGGTCGTCGCTGATGCTGGAATGTCGGATTTCGCGCACCAGGTTGCAGACTTCTTCCTTTTCGCGGTCGAGGTCGAGCATGATGAGGTCCGGGCTGCGTTCTATGATGGCCTGACGCGTGCGTTGCAGGTCGCTGTAGTCGAGTATGTTGCGGAAGCCCTGAACGAGCATGGCGTCGCGCAGCGTCGAGCGCATCTGGCTGACGGGATTGAAAAGCACGACAGTCGCCTCTTCGAAGGCGTATTTCTTGGTCAGGTCCGGCAAAGGCATCCCCTTGGTGGAGACGAATTTTGCCTGAAAACCTTGACCAAAACTTAAATTCGGGCTGCATTTTTGTGCGAATAACCGCATAAATCCGGGTGTTTCGGGTGGGGTGGCGATGGAATGGCATGATGACGCGATTATTCTCAGCGTGCGCAAGCACGGCGAGACCGCGGCCATCGTCAGCCTGCTGACCCGCGACCATGGCCGCCACCTCGGACTTGTGCGGGGTGGCCAGTCCCGGCGCCGGCAGGGCCTGTTGCAGCCGGGCAACCTTGTCGCCGCTAGCTGGCGGGCGCGCCTTCCCGAGCATCTCGGGACGCTGACGCTGGAACCCAAGCGTGACCTTGCGGCGGGCGTGCTCGACGATAGCGGGCGGCTCAAGGCACTGGCGGCGATGACGTCCTTGCTGGAGGCAACGCTCGCCGAACAGGAGCCCCAGCCCACGGTTTACGCGGCCAGCCTCGCCATGCTGGAAAACCTCTCGGACTCCGGTGAGGCCTTAAGCCCCGTGCCGCGTTGGCTTGCCGCCTATGTGCGCTGGGAACTCGGTCTTTTGCGCGAGCTTGGTTTTGGCCTCGACCTTGACACCTGTGCGGCCACCGGCAGCCGCGAAAATCTCGTCTATGTCTCGCCTCGCTCGGGCAGGGCGGTATCGGCCGAAGCGGGGGAGCCTTGGCGGGACCGGCTGCTGCCGCTGCCGGGTTTTCTACTCGACGACTCCCTGCCACCGTTGGCGATGTTCGATATCGTCGCCGGGCTGCGCCTGACCGGGCATTTTTTCGATCGCCATCATTTCGCGCAGCATTCGGGGCGCCTGCCTTCGGCGCGGGACCGGCTGGTGGCGGCGCTTTCGGCCTGAAACGGGACGCCAAAGTCGGCTTCTACAACATCTTGTGTTTTTCGTCGCAAGGCCGCATAAATCGGGCCCATGGCCAAGTCACCCGCTTCCGCCCCCAAATCCATCATCCGCGACGAGCCGCTGGCCGAGGCGCTGGGCACCCGTTATCTCGCCTATGCGCTGTCCACCATCATGTCGCGCTCGCTGCCCGATGTGCGCGACGGGCTGAAACCGGTCCACCGCCGGCTGCTTTACGCGATGCTGCGCCTGCACCTCGACCCCGACCAGGGGTTCAAGAAATGTGCGCGTGTCGTCGGCGATGTCATCGGTAAGTACCATCCCCACGGGGATGCCGCGGTCTATGACGCGCTGGTGCGCCTTGCCCAGTCCTTCGCCGTGCGCTACCCGCTGGTCGACGGGCAGGGTAATTTCGGCAATATCGACGGCGATAACGCCGCCGCCATGCGCTACACCGAGGCGCGGCTGACCAAGGTTGCCCAGGCGCTGCTGGCGGACATCGACGAGGATGCTGTCGATTTCCGCAATACCTATGACGGCGAGGATCAGGAACCGCTCGTTCTTCCCTCGGCTTTCCCGAACCTGCTCGCCAATGGCGCCACCGGCATTGCCGTCGGCATGGCGACATCGATCCCGCCGCACAATGCGGGCGAATTGTGCGATGCACTTCTTCACCTGATCCGCTTTCCCAAGGCGACCGTCGGCAAGCTGACGGAATTCATTCCCGGCCCGGATTTCCCGACGGGCGGCGTGCTGGTCGAGCCGCGTTCGGCCATCGTCGACGCCTACAAGGAAGGCCGCGGCGGTTTCCGCCTGCGCGCCCGCTGGTCGGTGGAGGATCAGGGCCGCGGCACCTGGCAGATCGTCATCACCGAAATTCCCTGGCAGGTGCAGAAATCGCGCCTGATCGAGCGCGTGGCCGCGTTGATGGAAGCGAAGAAGCTGCCGCTTCTCGGCGATATCCGCGACGAATCGGACGAAAACGTGCGCCTCATCCTCGAGCCCCGCGCGCGCAATATCGAGCCCGAGCACCTGATGGCGCAGATGTTCCAGCAGACGGAACTGGAAAGCCGCATCAGCCTCAATATGAACGTTCTGGATTCCGATCAGACGCCGCGTGTGATGAACCTGTGCGAGGTGCTGCAGGCCTTCCTCGACCATCGCCACGACGTTCTCAAGCGCGTCTCGAAATACCGCCTCGGCAAGATCGAGTCGCGTCTCGAGATCCTCGAAGGCTATCTCGCGGCCTATGCCAACCTCGACAAGGTGATCAAGATCATCCGCGAGGAGGACGAGCCCAAGCCCAAGCTGATCAAGGCCCTGCGTATCAATGACAACCAGGCCGAGGCAATCCTCAACATGCGCCTGCGCGCGTTGCGCAAGCTCGAGGAAAAGCAGATCCGTGCCGAGCACGCCGAGCTGACGGCCCAGGCGAAGGACCTGCGCGCGCTGCTGAAGAACGAGAAGAAGCGCTGGGAAGCCATCGCTGGTGAAATCCGTGCGATGCGCGAGAAGTTCGGCGCCAAGACCGAGCTTGGCAAGCGTCGCACCGAGATCGGCGACGCACCGGCGGCCGTCGTCATTCCCATCGATATCGCCATCGAGAAAGAGCCCGTCACTGTCGTGTGTTCGGAGAAGGGCTGGATTCGCGGCTTCAAGGGTCATCTCGCGGCCGATGCCGACGTCAAGTACAAGGAAGGCGACGGGCCGGGCTTCATGCTGCATGCGGAAACCACCAACAAGCTGCTGGTTTTCGCCACCAATGGCCGCTTCTACATGATCGGCTGCGACAAGCTGCCCGCGGGGCGCGGCAATGGCGAGCCGGTCCGCCTGATGGTCGATCTCGGCAACGATCAGGACATCGTGCAGTTGATGATCCACAAGCCGGGCCGCAAGCTCGTCGTGGCGTCGTCGGACGGCCGCGGCTTCATCGTGCCGGAAGACGAGGTCATCGCCCAGACGCGCGCGGGCAAGCAGGTTCTCAACGTCAAGGGACAGGTCGAGGCGGCAGTGTGCAAGCCGGTGGAAGGCGACAGCCTTGCCGTCATCGGCGAAAACCGCAAGCTGCTGATCTTTTCGGTCAAGGAGATGCCGGTCATGACCCGGGGCAGGGGCGTGAAGCTGCAGGCCTACCGCGACGGCGGCCTTGCCGACCTCACGACCTTCAACAAGAAGGAAGGCCTGAGCTGGCAGCAGGCCGACCGCACCCGCACCGAGACCGATCTCACCGCGTGGATCGGCAAGCGCTCGCAGGCGGGACGCCTGCCGCCGCGCGGATTCCCGAAAAAGCTGCGCGCCTTCTCCTGACGGTCAGGAGATATCGCCCACCGTCAGTTCGACCTCGCGGGTTGTGCCGTCGCGCAGTATCTTGAGCTTGGCCCTTGCGCCGACGCCCAGTTCGAACAGCGCCTGGGCGAGGTCGTGGAAGGTTTCCACCTTCTTGCCGTTGATGTCGACGATGATGTCGTTGATCGTGCGCCGGCGCTGGTCGATGCCCTTGAGGCCCGCCTTTGCCGCAGGCGAGCCCTTGGCCACGTCGGCGATGACGACGCCCGAGATATTCGATCGCACGGCAACATTGTCTGGAACCGCCAGGATACCGATCCCGGGTGTTGGCACCCGGCCCTTGCCGATCAGTTGCGGCACCACCTTGTTGACGACGTCGACGGGAACCGCGAAGCCGACCCCGGCGGAAGCGCCGGAGCCCGACAGGATCGCCGTGTTGACGCCGATCAGGCGCCCGGCCGAATCGAGAAGCGGGCCGCCGGAATTACCCGGGTTGATCGCGGCGTCGGTCTGGATGACCCCCGGGATTTCGTGCCCGCGCGCGGTCGGCAAACGGCGGCCCGTGGCGCTGACGATGCCGGTCGTCAGCGTGCGGTCGAGGCCGAAAGGATTGCCGATGGCGTAAACCCGCTGGCCGATGCGCAGGTCCGAGGATTGCCCGAGGGGGATCGGGCGCAGGCGTTTTGGCATTTCGTCGAGCTTGAGCACGGCGAGATCGTAATCGGGCGTGCGGCCGATGATCTTGGCCGGGATCGGATCGCCCTGGTCGAGTTTTACGGCAACGGCGTCCGCACCTTCGATGACGTGGTTGTTGGTGACGACATGGCCAAGCGAATCCCAGACGAACCCGGAACCGGCGCCCGCCGGCTGCAGGTTTTCCGCCGTCGGCAGTTCGCCTTCGGGAATTTTCGCGGTGAATATGTAGGCGACGCTCGGTGCGGCTTCCGCGAACAGGCGGATGTCGAGACTTTCTTCGGTGGTCAGGGGGCCGCGCGGCGTCACGCTGCGTGGCTTGTCTCCGGCAGCGAGGGCCGAAGAGGCGATGCCGGCAAGAAAAGCGGCGATGACGAAAAATGCGGCCGTTTTTTTCATGATAGACTCCCGATGAAACTTCATCGCGGCCGCCGTTTCCGGCGACCGCGATGGCAGTGAACCAGATTGCGCTAGCCGTTCGGACGAAGCGTACGCTGGCGCATGTCGAGATAGCCCTGCTCGGAAAGTTTCGCCCAGCTGATGGCTTCCTCGCGGAACTTCTTGAAGGACTGGTAGGTGCGCTTGGTCAGGTCGTCGGCGCTTTCCAGTTCGGCCAGAACTTCGTTCGACGCCTTGGCGAAGGCCGTCATGACGTCGTCGGGGAAGCGGCGCAGCTGAACGCCGTGCTGTTCGATCAGCACCTTCAGGGCGTCGCCGTTGTGGCGGTTGAATTCGCTGAGCATGGCTTCTGCCTCGGCGCGGCAGGCCGTCGCGACGATGTCCTGCAAATCCTTGGGCAGGGCATCGAACTTGGCCTTGTTGATGCTGCATTCGAAGCCGGTACCCGGTTCATGGAAACCCGGCCAGTAGTAGTTCTTGGCGATCTTGTAGAAGCCGAAGGCGAGGTCGTTCCACGGCCCCACCCATTCGGTGGCGTCGATGCGCCCAGACGACAGCGCGGCGAAAATTTCGCCGCCCGCGGTGTTTTCGGCGGTGGCGCCGATGCGGCGCAGCACTTCGCCGCCGAGGCCCGGCATGCGCATCTTGAGGCCCTTGAAGTCCTCGAGCGATTTGAGTTCCTTGCGGAACCAGCCGCCCATCTGCACGCCCGTGTTGCCGCAATAAAACGGCTTGAGGCCGAACTTGGCGTAGCCTTCGTCCCAGAGCTGCTGTCCGCCGCCGTAATGGATCCACGCGGAAAGCTCGTTCGCGGTAAGGCCGAAGGGCACCGCCGAGAAGAAATTGAAGGCCTTCGACTTGCCCTGGTAGTAGTAAGCCGAGGTGTGGCCCATTTCGGCGGAACCCTGGGAGACGGCATCGAAGACGCCGAGCGGCGGAACCATGGTGCCTGCCGCAAAAACCTTGACTGTCAGGCGGCCGTCGCTCATCGCGGTGATGCGGGCGGCGAGGCGGTCGGCGCTGGTGCCGAGGCCGGGGAACTTGTCGGGCCAGGACGTAACCATCCGCCATTCGAGCTTGTTCTTGACGACAGCCGGGCCGCTGGCGGTTTGCTGCTTGCCACCCTTGAGGGCGGCATAAGTGCCGGCGGCACCGACGACGAGACCGGTTGCAGTTCCGGCGATGAAATCGCGACGATTCATGACAGGGCCTCCTTTAAGGGTTTTCGTTGTCAAACGCCTGGGTGATCAACTGGGTAACGAGGTCGGAGGCGCGAAGGGAATCCAGCCTTCGTGCGGGTGCAGGGCTTCGAGAGGCTGGAAGCGCGCCTTGTAGGCCATCTTGCGGCTGCGTGCGATCCAGTAGCCGAGATAAACGTAACCGAGTCCGTGCGAGCGCGCGTATTCGATAAGCCAGAGCACCATGAACGTGCCGATGCCGGCCGCGCTGCGATCCGGTTCGAAGAAACTGTAGACGGCGGAAACCCCATCGCTCACTTCGTCGGCCAGCATGACGCCTACAAGCGCGCCGTTGCCATCGCGAAATTCCGCAGTGAAGGTATTCACCGGGCTCGACTGCATCAGGGTTTCGAACTCACGCGCGCTCATGCGGTCCATGCCGCCGCCGGCATGGCGGGTATTCTGATAGCGCGCGAAAAGAGCGTAATGCTCCACGCCGATGCTGGGTGGTGTAATCACGCTGACGGCGAGATCGGCATTACGGCGCGATGTGCGCGCGAGCGAGCGGCGCGGCACGAAGCCGGCGACGTCGATGCGTACGGGCACGCAGGCCTCGCAGCCAGGACAGGCCGGGCGATAGATGATGTCGTGTGACCGGCGGAACCCGGCGCGTACCGCGGTGTCGTAGATTTCCTCGGCGCCTTCGGCGGGCAGTTCGGCGGCAATGTTACGCTCTTCCCTGTCGGCGATATAGGGGCAGGGCCGAAGTCTGGATCCGAACAAGGAGATGGCGCGGGCGGTCATGCCCGGCATTATGCCCCCCGGGCGGGACGGCGGCAATGCGGTGGCGGTTACTGCCGTCAGTCCGAGGTCAGGGGTTGGCGGGGGTGACGGGTACGACCCTCGGCGGCACGGGGGAGATGTTGACCGGGGCCGGAACGATGTCGCGGGCGGGGCCCTGGCTTGGGGACGACGTCTGGGTCGCCTTGTGCGGCACGTTCGAAACCTTGGGCGGGACTCCAGCCTGGCGCAGGAGCGTGATGGCAATACGCCGGTTGCGGGCGGAATTCGGATCGGACGTAATCAGATGTTCCGTATCGGCACGGCCGACGACCCGCGTGATACGTTCGCCCTCCAGACCAAAACGGATCATTTCACGCCGTGCGGCGTGCGAGCGGTCGGTGGACAATTCCCAGTTCGTATAGGAAGCACCCCGGGCGTAGGGGGTCGAATCCGTATGTCCGGAGATCGAGATTTTGTTCGGCATCGCGGCGACCACTTTCGTGACGGCTTCAAGGAGCTGTCGCGTGTGCTGATAGGGTAGCGCGGAGCCGCGGGCGAACATCGATGTGCGGTCCTGATCGACGATCTGGATGCGAAGACCCTCTTCCGTGCGATCGATGAGCAGGTTTTCGGCAAGCTTCCGAAGCTCGGGCGTCGTTTCGACCGCCTTCTTCAGCGCCGCCTCGACCTCCTCGAACATCTTTTCCTCGCGCTTGCGCAGGATTTCCTGCATCTGCGCCTCGGTGGCATCGACAGGGGGCTGGTCCTTGTTCTTGCCGGCGTTGTCCTGCTCCTTGGTGCGTTCGTCCTTGGTGCCGGCTTCGACCTTGTCCTCGGAGTCGGCATCGCTGTCATTGGTTTTCTTGTCGGGAGTAGGGATGGGAACGCCGATGGGCGCGCCCTTGCCTCTGCTGGGGCCGTCCAGGGTGATCGTCGCGCCGCCCAGAATCTGCCCCGCGCCGGACGTGGTTCGCGCGACCGATGCGGCATTGAAATATTCGGAAATGCCGGAACGCTGTTCCTGGGTGGTCGAATTGAGCAGCCACAGCAGCAGGAAGAACGCCATCATTGCGGTCACGAAGTCGGCATAGGCGACCTTCCAGGCGCCGCCATGGTGGCCGCCGTGATCGCCGCCTTTCTTCCTCCTGACGATGATTGGTGCTGCGTTGGTCGCCATCTTGTTCCCGTTTCAGGCGCAACCGCGGCGGCCGCTAGAGCGACGGCGCGTTCTGGGTTGCCTCTTCGACCTCGTAGAAGGTCGGGCGGGTTTCGGAGAGCAGGGCCTTACGTGCGAATTCCACCGAAACCGAAGGCGCATTGCCCTGCATATGGGCGAGAAGTCCGACCTTTATGCACTGGTAGTATTTGACCTCTGCATCGAAGATCGCCTTGAGAGCGCTCGCCATCGGGCCAAACAGGCCATAGGCGAGAAGAACGCCCAGGAACGTGCCGACCAGCGCGCCACCGATCAGCTTGCCGAGCACTTCGGGCGGTTCCGTGATGGAGCCCATCGTCTTGATGACGCCCAGCACCGCCGCGACGATGCCGAGCGCCGGCGTGCCGTCGGCGACGGTCTGCATGGCGTTGGCGACCTGCATTTCCTCGTGATGGTGGGTGGCGATTTCCTCATCCATCAGGGTTTCCATCTCGAACGGGTTTTCCGCGCCGAGCACCATCATGCGCAGGTAATCGCAAAGGAACGTCAGCGCGTGGTGGTCGTTGTAGATGATGGGGAATTTCTGGAAGAGCTCGCTTTCATGGGGATTTTCGATGTGGGATTCGAGAATCAGCATGCCCTTCGATTTTGCCAGCTTGAACACTGTGTACTGGAGCGACAGGAGTTCGAGATAGGCGTCCTTGTTGTACCTGGAGCCTTTCATCAGCTTGCTGAAAGCGCCGCCCGTGTGTTTGAGGACGGACATCGGGTTGCCGATGATATAGGCGCCGACGGCGGCGCCGCCGATGATGACCAGTTCGAACGGCTGCCACAGCACGTAGAGCTTGCCGCCCATGGCCACATAGCCTCCGAGCACGCTCAGAATAACGACAACGAGACCGACGATGAAAAGCATGTCTGTTTGGCCGTTCGCAAAGGTTTACGGGCACCCCGTCCGACCCTCGCAGGCCCTGGTTAACTTACGGTTTACCAGAATGCGGGGCCGGATACGGCGAAGGTAAGGGAACGGGGTTAATCCGGGCTTAAGAACGGGGCGAGAGGGTCAGGCGCCGCGTGCCGGTTCCGGGCATGGCAGGCAGCTTGACGTAGGCGCCGTCGCGCCAGGGCAGGGTCAGGTCCCGGTAATGGGGGGAAAGCGGGTTTCCCGACTGGCCGCCGGGTACGGAAAACAGAGCCTCGTCCGGGCGCGCCATGTCGTAGATGGCCCGCAGCGTGGCGCCGTGAACATGGGGGTAGCCCCCGCGCCGGCCCCGGTTACGATTGGTGCCGCGATTGAGAGTGCTGTCATCGCCGCCGGTTTCCACCTCGATGCGGGTCAGCGGCCCGACAAGGGGCAGCCAATCGAGCGCCGTGTTGCGCATGTGGGTCTTGTGCGCAGCACCCCATCGCCATTTTGCGGGGTCGGGGCCCCAGTCGCGGGTGAGTTCGGCCCGGGCATCGCCAAGGGCTGCGGCAAGCATTTGGCTGCAGGTTTCGGAAACGCCCTTCGTCGAGATGTCGTCGCACCACGCCGGGTCGGCGGTGAGCGCGCGCAAGAGCAGGAGCGGACGGATGCGGCTGAATTCGCCGTTGAGTTCGGCCAGTTCGTCGGCGAACAGGCGGGCCGACAGGTGCGCTGTCCACGACGTGTAGACGAGAGCCGCGGCGCTGTCGCGACTGGCCCGAAAATCCCAGCGCCCGACAAGATCGAGAAGTGCCGCGTTTTCGTCCGTGCGCGGCGTCAGTCGCAGATAGACCGGGACTAGTGTGCGTGCGGCCGTGGAAAGATCGTCCATCAGGATTGTATTCGCGCGCGCGGCATCGTGTGGCCCCGGCGTTGAAGCCAGCTCTTCCAGCCGGATGGCACGCCAGGGTTCTTCCCAGTCGCGTGCGATGGCATGGGGGTAGGGCGGCCTCGTCACCCTGTTGTTGGCATTTGCCAAAATGGCTCGCGACGGGTCGAAGCTGCGCGGAAGCTCGCCTGCGGGAATGAAACCGGCCCAATCGTGATCGGCTCGGGTACCGTCGGCAGGCAGGCGGCTGTCGCGGGTGCCACGCAAAGGTATTCGCCCGGCAACGGAAAATCCGATGTGGCCGGCCGCATCGGCATAGAAAATGTTCTGCACCGGTGCGTGGAACTGCGCCAGCGCGTCGGTGAAGTCCTGCCAGTTGCGGGCACGGTTGATGCGCCAGAGTGCGTTGCCGGTCGCATCGTTGTCGGCGAGCACAGGCGAGCGCAGGGTGAGCACGGCGCCACTGCCGGCGATTTGCGAGGCGTCGTCGGAAAGATCGGAAACAACCGGACCATTGCGGGTTTCACGCACGATGAAACGCATATCCTTGCCCCCGCGCACGCGAACGACTTCTTCGCGGGAAACGAAGGCGGCCGTGCCGTCGGGCGTGACGTATCGCGTCGGATCGTTGGCGGCGACGCGCTCGACGACGAGGTCCTGCGTATCGGCGCCCGTCGTCGTCATGCCCCAGGCGATTGCACCGTTGTGGCCGAGAACATGAAACGGCACGCCCGGCGCGGTCGCGCCCGACAGCGACAGCCCGGGTGCTTCGATGCGCGCCAGGTACCAGAGGTTCGGCGCGCGCAGGCCGAGGTGCGGGTCGTTGGCGAGCAGCGGCGCGCCGCTGCGGGTGCGAGCGCCAGTTACCACCCATGAATTCGATGCCGTATCCGCGGCCGGCGCGGGCGGCAGGACGGGCGTCATGAGGGCGAAGGGAAACTCCGGCCCCATCACCGGCATTTCCGGCAAGGGTGCTTGCGCGCGGGGATCCCCGTCGACGGTGACCGGGGCGTCATCAGGGTAGGGCGGGTAAAGCTGCCTGACCTGATCGGGGGAAAGAATTTTCGCCATGCGCGCGCGGGTCAACTGGCGCCGCCAGTTGCCAGACAGCGCCAGCGCCATCAACCGCCCCCAGATCAGCGAGTCGGATGGTTGCCACGGCTCAGGCCTGTGAAACAGCAAGGCGAATTCGGGCGGCAGGGCGCCGCGATGGGCGGCAAGGAAAGCGTTGACGCCGCGGGCATAGGCATCGACGGCGCCGCGCGCTTCGGGCGACAGCGCGGCGTAGGACGCATCGGCGGCGCGCCCGATGCCAAGGGTGCGCATCAGCCGATCCTGTGCGATGAAACGTTCGCCGGTGACTTCGGCGAGGCGGCCGCGTCCGAACAGGCGTGTCGCTTCCATCTGCCACAGGCGGTCCTGGGCATGGGCGAAGCCGAGGGCGAAATAGGCGTCGTCGGCGCTCCCCGCGCGAATGTGAACGAGGCCGTGGGGGTCGCGGTCGATCGTCACGGCAGCGGACAGGCCGGAGAGCGACAGGGAGCCGGAAGTCTGCGGCAACGACGAGCGCAGCCAGACGTAAAGACCGCCCGCCAGCACGGCGACGGCGACCAATGTGATCAGCAGGATTTTTCCGGTCAGTCGAAGAAATCGTGGCATCGGGCGGTGTCTTCCCTGGTCCGCGCCGCGCCGGTTGCCCTAGCCCTGCTTCAGGCGGCGGGCGATTTCAGGCGCGGCGTAGGTCAGGATGCCATCGGCGCCGGCGCGCTTGAACGCGAGCAGGCTTTCCATGATGACGGCGTCCCAATCCAGCCATCCCTGCGCCGCAGCGGCGCGCAGCATCGCGTATTCACCGCTGACCTGATAGGCGAAAGTCGGCATGCCGAATGCGTCCTTAACCCGGCGCAGGATGTCGAGATAAGGCATGCCCGGCTTGACCATGACCATGTCGGCACCTTCGCCAATATCGAGGGCGACCTCGCGCAGGGCTTCATCGCCGTTGCCGGGGTCCATCTGGTAGGTCTTTTTGTCGCCCCGTCCGAGGCTGGAGGCCGAGCCGACCGCATCACGGAACGGCCCGTAAAAGGCGGAAGCATACTTGGCCGCATAGGCCATCAGGAGAACGCGCGAATGGCCCTTGTCTTCAAGTGCCGCGCGGATCGCGCCGACGCGGCCGTCCATCATGTCCGAAGGCGCGACAATGTCGCATCCGGCTTCGGCCTGGACGAGGGCCTGGCGCACGAGCAGGCTCACGGTTTCGTCGTTGACGATTTCGCCGCCGCGCAGGAGACCGTCCTGACCGTGGCTGGTATAGGGATCGAGAGCGACATCGCACATGATTCCGACCGAACCACCGACTTCCTTGCGGATGGCGCGGACGGCGCGGCAGACAAGGTTTTCAGGATTGACCGCTTCGCTGGCTTCTTCGTTCTTGCGCGCCGGATCGACCATCGGGAACAGCGCAATGGCGGGAATGCCCAGATCCGCCGCTTCGGCGCATGCCGCTGCAGCAAGATCAACTGACAGACGCTCGACCCCCGGCATAGAGGCGACCGGGCTGCGCTGCCCGCTTCCTTCCTGCACGAAGATCGGCCAGATCAAGTCATCGGCGGAAAGACGGCTTTCGCGCACCATGCGCCGCGCCCAGTCCGCCTGCCGCGTGCGTCGCATGCGGATGCAGGGAAACTGCGGCTTGGTCTGCGTCTGGGCAGGGGCCGGGAAGAAGAGGTTTTTAAGCCACATGGCGCCGGATGATATGTCTACCGAGGTTTCCGCACAACCGCTCCAAGGCCCTGGATGGTGCCGGCTGGGGCGTAAGGCGTTCATAAGTTACAGGGATTTTGCACCTTTACCAGTTAGCATAATCTTAAGCATTCACTTCGGATAATGGGCACATGCGGGGCCAAACAGTCCCCCCATTCAGGGTCATTTTGCGAAGCGAGGATGCCGTGGACCATATCTACCAGGACGTGATTTTCCTGATCGAACGTCTGCACCGCCATTTCCTCGAAGTGGTCAAGACCGAGCTTGACCGCCTCGGGATGGAAGATATCAACAACGTGCAGGCGTTGATCCTTTTCAATATCGGCGAGGAAGAGCTGACGGTGGGCGAACTGACCAACCGTGGCTACTACCTCGGCTCGAACGTTTCCTACAACGTCAAGAAGATGGTCGAAAACGACTATCTCGTGCACGAGCGTTCGACCCACGACCGCCGCTCCATCCGGGTGCGCCTGTCTCCGAAGGGCCTCGAACTTTACGGCCGCATGAAGGTCATGTTCACGCGCCACATCGAGGAACTCGAGACCAATCCGGCCCATGTCGACGAACTGAAGGACGCAATCAAGTCGTTGCGCCACCTCGAGCAGTTCTGGACGCGCTTGCTCGCTCTCGGCTTGCGCGGCCCTCTCAATAGCGTCAGCGCCGCCTGACCTGAAAACGTCATCTTCGCAGATGAAAGCGCCGCGGCTTGGGCCGCGGCGCTTTTTCTTGTCCTCTCTCGGTCGGCGATCAATCTATGAAGCGGCGCGTCCGTCATCAACGATAACGGCCCCGTCATCTTGCTCGGCCGATGTTTGAACCATGCGTTCGAGCGCGCCCGTGGCACCCGACACCATGCGCTTGAGATTTGGCAGCAGATCGCCGACGACGCGAATATTTTTCTCTCGCGCCGCGATTTCGACCGATTTCGCCGTTTCGTGCAGGACCCATGCACCGAACCTGCCTGATGACGATTTGATGTCATGGGCAAGGCCGAGAACGGTCTCTAGGTCTTCTTTCACGAATGCGCTGTCGAGCCTGCCCGTCAATTCACGGACGTTGCTGCAGTACGCCGTGACGAGCTTTCGGGCCTGCTGGGGCCCCAGCGTTGCAAAAAGAATCTTGATCACGTCGCCATCGACCTGGGGAGTAGAGGCATTGGCTTTCTCTGGTTCCTTCTTTGGAACGCCTCCGGCCGCCCCATTGCGGACAGAAGCAACCATGCTACGTGACCACCGATTGATGACGGTCGAAAGCTTGAGCATGTCGACCGGTTTCGAAAGATAGTCGTTCATTCCCTTGGCAAGGCAGATCTTGTCGTCGCCCTTCATGGCATTGGCGGTCAGGGCAACAATGGGAATGTCGCATTTAGGGGGGGCGAGGTTGCGGATTTCGGCCGTCGCCTCGAAGCCGTCCATTTCCGGCATCATTACGTCCATGAGCACAATGTCGTAAGGCAGTGTCCGCACCGCATCGACGGCTTCGCGGCCATTGGCGACGACATCGGCCCGGTGCCCGAGTTTCGCGAGCATGGCAGAGGCCAGGAGCTGGTTGACGTGATTGTCTTCGGCGACGAGGACGCGTAGCGGTATCTCTGGCGAACGAAGCTGTGAAAGAGCGATTTCTTCCGCGGCGAGGTTGGCGCTCAGCGCAGATGTTCCCGACCTGCGTTTTTCGGCGCCATCGGCGAACTTGATCTCGGCAAGCTGGTTGTAGAGAGCCGATTCGCGCGTGGGCCGGGACAGCCAAAAATCGAATTCCTGATCGGCGAGCAATTTTTCATGCTCCCGGTCGGCCGAGTAGGCAATGAGGCCGCAACTGGAAATTCCGGCGGCATGAGCGCGCCTGACGAGGTCGCCGGTATTGTCTTTCTTGGCGATTTGCGCATCGACCAGCAAGACGTCAAAGGGGAGGCCGCCCGTCGCACTATGCAAGATCGCCGATCTTGCCTCCTCCATATCTGCCGCCCCGGTGACCTTGGCGCGCCAGTCATTGAGTTGGCGGGCGAGCAGCGTTCGGCTGGCCGGGTTCCGTTCGGCGAGAAGGACCTTGAGGCCGGTGAGGGGCTTCGGCGGCAGGGGCGCATTTTCGGTTCGTTTCAGCAGGACATGAAACCAAAAACGGCTTCCGGCGCCGGGTGTGCTTTCGAGTCCGATCTCGCCATCCATCGCTTCGGATAGCTTGCGGCAGATCGCGAGACCGAGGCCCGTTCCACCGTAGCGACGCGATGTCGAGGAATCGGCCTGGGAAAAACGGGTGAACAGTCTTTCCTGCGCTTCGGCAGGAATTCCGATCCCGGTATCCCTGACATCGAAAGCAAGGCGCAGGCCGTCTGCCGAAGCCTGCCTGCGGGTCTCGACAGTCACCGAGCCTTGTTCGGTGAACTTGACCGCGTTGCCGATGAGGTTGAGGAGTATCTGGCGCAGCCGTCCCGGATCGCCGAGAACCCGCCGCGGGACGTCCTGGGCAACATGGCTCGCCAGAATCAGTCCCTTGTCGCGAGCGCGTGGCGCAAGCAATTCGAGCGTGCTTTCGACGATATTGGCGGGATCGAATTCGACTTCCTCAAGCTCCATCCGGCCGGCTTCGAGCTTGGAGAAATCAAGGATGTCATTGACGATGGTCAGCAGTGCATCGGCCGATTCGCGAATTGATGTCGCATAGACGCGTTGGTTTGCGTCCAGATTCGTATCAAGCAGCATTCCGGTCATGCCGATGATGCCATTCATCGGTGTGCGAATTTCATGGCTCATGGTGGCGAGGAATTCTGATTTCGCCCGGTTCGCCTTCTCGGAATCGTCGCGCGCATCGGCCAGTTCCTGGGCAAGCGCGGAAAGATCCTGTCCCTGGCGTTCGAGACGGGATTGCGTATCCTCCATTTCCGCGACGCGGAATTGCAACTCTTCTTCGACCTGTTTCAGGCGTGAAATGTCGGAGCGGGTGCCGACCCATCCTCCGTCCGCCGTGCGCTTTTCGGAGATCTGAATCCAGCGTCCGTCGCTGAACTGGACCACGAAGGTGCCGCGGGGATTGCGATGCTGGGCCATCCGTTCTGCAAACCAGGCCTCTTCCTGGCCTATTGCATCCGAAGGCGGCATCAGCGCGAGCCCGGCTCGCAGAATTTCCTCGTAGGAGACACCCGGCTGGATCAGGTGCCTGGTATTGGGATGCATGTTGCGGTAGCGATTATTGCAGATGATCAGGCGGTCGTTCGCATCGAAAAGAACGAAGCCTTCGGTGATGGCTTCGATTGCCTGTGTCAGCTGATCCCGAGTTTGCGCAAGGGCTTCATTGGCATCGGCAAGTTTCGTTGCGAGCGCCGACTGTTCGTTGTGAGCGGCGGCCAGCCGGATCGCCTGCGCGGCGGCAGTACGGAGAATGCGGCGTTCGCGCATGACCTTGGCAAAGTCGTGAACGGCATAGAACAGGGTGAGGAGGGTTCCCGTCAGGAATACCTGTACCGTTCCGGGGGTCATGCCATCGATATTCAGGATCGGTTGGAATATCCTCGCGTATCCGCTGCTTTCGGGATTCTGGATAAGTGCAACCGCTGCCGTTGTGACCGCCATTCCGATCAGGGCGGTAATGAGGGCCGAACCAGGATTGCGGGCCAAGGCGATCAACTGGTGCGCGGCCCTTCTTCGGGTTGCGCGTTCGCCCCTGCGATTGTGTTTTTCGGGCTGGGGATATCGGCTTTTGTTTTCTGGTGATGACATGCTGAGACCTCAAAATACGTCATAGCATATAGCTAAAAGCATTTAGTTATAATGACGTTAACGTGCGATCCATCCCGGTTGGCATCGCCTCAGGCTTTCGAATACAGTGACGGATCAAGTGGTTGCGGCATTTCAGCAGGGACTTGGAAAATGGCGGCAGGGGCTGGAAAAAGAGGGGGGACGGCGGGGGATGACGGCGTCATCGTCGAGTTCCACCGCGTCGGCAATGCGGTCAAGGTGTCCGCCGTCGATACCCGCAGCTTTCTGGAGGTTTCCATCCTGGCCCCGACCACGGCGAGCGAGAAGGAAATGACCGATACGGTTCTCAAGAAGCTGGCCTGGGTACAGGCGAAGAAAGCGGGGCAGGGCAGCCCGCCCCGGGGCAAGCGATGACAGCATCGTCGCCAGTCGTTGCCGGCGCGAGGCTGTAGGGCGTTGGCCTATTTCCTCCAGCAGCTTATCAACGGACTTACGCTCGGCGCCGTCTACGGGCTGATCGCCATCGGCTACACGATGGTCTACGGCATCATCGGCATGATCAATTTCGCCCATGGCGAGATCTACATGATCGGCGCCTTCATCTGCATGATCGCTTTTGCCGTGCTTGGTTTCATGGGCATCGCGTCGGTGCCGATGGCATTGCTGGTCGTGTTGCTTCTGGCAATCATTTTGACGGCGGCCTACGGCTGGACGGTGGAGCGCATCGCCTACCGGCCGTTGCGCGGGTCGTTTCGCCTCGCCCCGCTGATTTCGGCGATCGGCATGTCGATCTTCCTGCAGAACTACGTCCAGCTGCTTCAAGGCGCCCGCGTCAAGGCGATGGAACCGGTGATCAGCGGCGGCTTCGTTTTGATGCGCGACGGCAGCTTCCAGGTAACGCTGTCGTATCTTCAGTTGATGATCATGTCGGTGACCGTGGTGTTGATGGCGGGTTTCACTACCGTCATTCACCGCACGCCGCTTGGCCGCGCCCAGCGCGCCTGCGAGCAGGACCAGAAGATGGCGGCGCTTTCCGGCATCGACGTCGACCGCACGATCTCGCTGACCTTCGTGCTGGGGGCGGGGCTTGCCGCGGTCGCAGGCGTGATGAACACGCTGTATTACGGCGTCATCGATTTCTTCATCGGCTTTCTCGTTGGCCTCAAGGCGTTCACAGCGGCCGTTCTGGGCGGCATTGGGTCATTGCCGGGCGCGATGCTGGGCGGCCTCATGATCGGCTTGATCGAGGCGTTCTGGGCCGCCTATTTCGATGCCGCCTACAAGGACGTCGCGGCGTTTTCCGTACTGGTGCTGGTGCTGATCTTCAGGCCGTCGGGACTGCTCGGGCGGCCCAAGGTCGAAAAAGTCTGATGGCGCCGCAGGCTTCGTCCATTTCCGCAGCGTTGCGCGAGGCGTCGCTGGCCGCGGCCGTCGCCCTGGTGCTGGCCCTGCCGCTTGCGGGCGTGCGGCTGCCGTCGGGGGCGGCGGAACCCTTGGCCTTTCGCCCGTGGTGGGTGGTGGCCGCCGTGCTCGCGGTTTTCGTCGGTCGTTTCCTGATTGCCCTGCACATCTCTACGCGCCGTCCGCGTGCCTTCGCTGCGCCGCCGCTGTTCGACCGTGCCCTTGGTGCGATGACGCCCTGGCGGCGGTGGATCTTCGCCGGGTTCATCGTCGCCGTGGCGCTCTTGCCGCTGATGCCTTTCGCCGATCGCCGCATGATCGACCTCGGCTCGCTGGTGCTGATCTACGTCATGCTCGGCTGGGGATTGAATATCGTCGTCGGCCTTGCCGGGCTGCTCGATCTTGGCTACGTCGCGTTTTACGCGGTGGGTGCCTATTCCTACACGTTGCTCGCGATCCATTTCGATCTCAACTTCTGGGAATCGCTGCCGCTGGCGGGTGCCTTCGCGGCGCTGTTCGGCGTATTGCTCGGCTTCCCGGTGCTGCGCTTGCGCGGCGATTACCTCGCCATCGTGACGTTGGGCTTCGGCGAGATGATCCGCATCGTCCTGATCAACTGGTCGGACCTGACCGGCGGCTCCGAGGGGATAAGCTCGATCCCGGCGCCGACGCTGTTCGGCCTCAGCTTCACCGCCAATCCGGCTGCCGGCGAAACGGCCTTCCACCAGTTCTTCGGCATTCCCTTCGCTGGCGTCCACAAGCTGATCTTCCTTTACTACCTGATTCTTGCTCTCGCGCTGCTGACCCACGTGTTTTCCATGCGCATCCGGCGTCTGCCCGTGGGCCGCGCCTGGGAAGCCCTGCGCGAGGACGAGATCGCCTCGCGTGCGCTCGGCCTCAACCCGGTGATGGTGAAACTTTCGGCCTTCGGCATCGGCGCGATGTTCGCTGGCTTTGCCGGTGCCTTCTTCGCCACGCGGCAGGGCTTCATCAACCCGTCGTCCTTCACCTTCATCGAATCGGCGATCATCCTCGCTATCGTCGTGCTGGGCGGCATGGGCAGCCAGATGGGCGTCGTCTGCGCCGCGCTGGTGCTGGTGCTGCTGCCTGAACTGGCACGCGATCTCGCGGGCTTCCGCATGCTTCTGTTCGGTGCGGCCATGGTGGCGATCATGGTGTGGCGGCCGCGCGGCCTGCTTTCCCATCGCGAGCCTTCGGTGCGCCTCGGCGATCGGGCAGGAGGGGCACCATGAGCGCGGCCCATGCCATGCAATCGGAATTGCCGCTGCTCGAGGTTCGCGATCTGACCATGCGATTCGGCGGCCTGACGGCGGTGGACCGGCTGACCTTCGCCGCCCATTCGGGCGCCATCACCGCGCTGATCGGCCCCAACGGGGCAGGCAAGACGACGGTGTTCAACTGCATCACCGGTTTTTACCGGCCGACCTCGGGCGCCATCGTGATCGAGAGGGGGGATGAGACCTATCGCCTCGACCGGCTGGCGGGACATCGCATTGCCCGCGACGCGGGCGTTGCCCGCACGTTCCAGAACATCCGCCTGTTTCCGAACATGACCGTGCTGGAGAACCTTCTGGTGGCGCAGCACGCGCGGTTGATGCGGGCCTCCGCCTTTTCGCTGGCGGGGCTTCTGGGGCTGCGCCGCTACCGCGATGCCGAAGAGGCAGGCATCGCGCTGGCGCGCTCGTGGCTGGAACGCCTCGATCTCGTGCAGTACGCGGACCGTGACTGCGGCACGCTCGCCTACGGCCTTCAGCGCAAGATCGAGATTGCGCGCGCCATGTGCACGCAACCGGCGCTGCTCTGCCTCGACGAACCGGCGGCCGGGCTCAACCCGCGCGAAACCACGGAACTGAGCCGCCTGATCATCTCCATCCGCGATGAATTCGGCATCGGCATCCTGCTGATCGAGCACGACATGTCGCTGGTGATGGGAATTTCCGACCGCATCGTCGTGCTCGATCACGGCGCGCGGATTTCCGAGGGCACGCCCGCCGAAGTGCGGTCCGATCCCGCCGTCATCCGCGCCTATCTCGGCGAAGACGACACGGCGAACGGGGAGGGCGGCCGATGACCGGCGCGCCCCTTCTTGCACTGCGCCAGGTTGAAACCTTTTACGGCCCCGTGCGCGCGCTCAGCGGCGTCAGCCTCGATGTGCACGAGGCCGAGATCGTCACCCTGATCGGCGCCAATGGTGCCGGCAAATCGACGCTCCTGATGACGATCTGCGGCAATCCGCAGGCAAGCTCCGGCAGTGTCAGTTTCGAAGGCCGCGATATCACGCGGATGCAGACCCACGCGATCACCCGTCTTGGGATCGCCCAGTCGCCGGAAGGGCGGCGCATATTCGCGCGCATGACGGTGATGGAGAATCTCTTGATCGGCACGACGCCGGTGGGCGATGCCCATGTCGACGAGGATCTTGCCCGCGTGTTCGACCTGTTCCCCATACTCCGCGACCGCACGCGCCAGCGCGGCGGAACACTTTCCGGCGGCGAACAGCAGATGCTGGCGATTGCGCGCGCCCTGATGAGCCGGCCGCGGCTCCTGCTGCTGGACGAGCCGTCGCTGGGCCTGGCGCCAATTGTCGTGCGCCGCATCTTCGAGGTCATCGGCGAGCTCAACCGCAACCAGGGCATGACCATCTTCCTTGTCGAACAGAACGCACATCACGCGCTGGCGCTGGCGCACCGGGCCTATGTGCTCGCCAATGGCGAGATTGTCATGGAAGGCGAGGGGCGTGAACTGCTGGCCGACGAACGGGTACGCAGCGCCTACCTCGCCGGGGCCTGAAGCTTGCCGGCACGGGGTTGCCAAGGCTTGCGCGGGTGGTAGTCTCAGCGCAACGCAACCCTTGCCGACCGGAGCGCCATCCATGAAATTTTCCCGCCT
This sequence comes from Alphaproteobacteria bacterium, assembly GCA_030831315.1. Taxonomy (GTDB): domain Bacteria; phylum Pseudomonadota; class Alphaproteobacteria; order SMXQ01; family SMXQ01; genus WHSO01. Next base: position 34,130 of record JAURLI010000007.1, on the reverse strand, counting down.
TGCCCTTGCATCCGTTCTTTCGGCTGTCCTTCTTGCCGCCTGCGGCAAGGATGATGGCGATACCATCATCATAGCCACCGGCGCACCGATCACTGGCGAATACGCAGCCTTCGGCGAACAGATGAAATCGGGCGCGGAACAGGCGGTGAAGGACATCAACGCGGCGGGCGGCGTGCTCGGCAAGAAGCTCAAGCTCGAAATCGCCGACGACCAGTGCGACCCCAAGCAGGCGGTCGCGGTCGCCAACCAGCTCGTCAACAAGAAGGTCAAGTTCGTGGCGGGCCACTTTTGCTCGGGCTCCTCCATTCCGGCGTCCGACGTCTACAACGCCGAAAACATCCTGATGATTTCGCCCGCCAGCACCAATCCGAAGTTCACCGAGCGCGGGCTTGCCGGGGTGTTCCGGGTTTGCGGGCGTGACGACCAGCAGGGCGAGGTCGCCGGCAATTTCATCGCCGACAAGTTCAAGGGTGCGCGCGTTGCGGTCGTTCACGACAAGCAGGCCTATTCGAAAGGCCTTGCGGATGAAACGCTCAAGCAGCTCGGCAAGCGCGGCGTCGCTGTGGCACTGACCGACACGGTCACGCCCAAGGAAAAGGATTATTCGGCGCTGGTGACCAAGCTCAAGGCCGCCAATATCGATATCCTGTTTTACGGCGGCTACCATTCCGAGGCCGGCCTGATCATCCGCCAGATGCGTGAGCAGGGTCTCAAGACCCGGCTGATCGGCGGCGATGCGCTGGTGACCCAGGAATTCTGGACGATTACCGGACCGCTGGGCGAGGGCACGCTGATGACCTTCAGCCCCGATCCGCGCAAGAATCCGATTGCCGCACCCGTGGTCCAGAAGCTTCAGGCCGCGGGCAAGTCGGCCGAGGGCTACACGCTTTACACCTATGGCGCGGTGCAGGTCTTCGTCGAGGCGGTCAAGCGCGTCGGCGCCGTGGACGTGGCAAAGCTGCGCGACCTCCTGAAGAAAGAGAAGTTCCAGACCGTGCTCGGCGAGGTGTCCTTCGACTCCAAGGGCGACGTCAAGGCGCCGGGCTACGTCTTCTACGAATGGAAGAACGGCAAGTACGACTACACGGCGATGTAAGGCGCGATCATCGCCGGGGCCGGTTTTCCGCCGTTTTTCGGGAATTCCGGTCCTGACCGCACCCGTTGTGGCGGGCTGGCATGGCCCCCCGACATATGGTATTGAACCCCATCATGCTGATACTGGCTGGTGCGCAGGAACTGGCGCTATTCCGGGGGGAACGCGGTGCCGTCTGAAACCGTTGTCATCGCTGCCGATCACGGCGGCGTCGAACTCAAGGCGTTGCTTGTGGGCGACCTGAAGGCGCGCGGCTTCGACGTTCTCGACCTCGGCACCGATTCGTCGGCATCCGTCGATTATCCCGATTTTGCACAGGCGCTGGCCAAGGCCATTCGCGACGGCCGTGCCGCGCGCGGCGTGCTGATCTGCGGCTCAGGCATCGGCATGTCGATCGCCGCCAACCGCTTTCCCGAAATTCGCGCGGCTCTCGCCCACGATCATCTTTCCGCGAAGCTGTGCCGCCAGCACAACGACGCCAACGTGCTGTGCCTCGGCGCCCGCCTGATCGGGCCGGAGGTCGCGCGCGATTGCCTCAACGCCTTTCTCGATACCAAATTCGAAGGCGGCCGCCATGCCGGTCGCGTTGCCAAGATGTCCTCTCCCGTTGTTGCTACCGAAGCCTGAGGTTGTTTGCTGATGTCCACCGCTCCCAAGTCCGCGTCCGCCCCCGCCCAGGAGGCTTTTTTCGGCCAGGCCCTGTCGTCCCGTGATCCGGAGCTTTACGCCTCGATCACCGGCGAGCTTTCCCGCCAGCAGGGGCAGATCGAACTGATCGCGTCCGAGAACATCGTTTCCCGCGCGGTGCTCGAGGCGCAGGGCTCGGTCCTCACCAACAAGTATGCCGAAGGCTATCCGGGGCGGCGCTATTACGGCGGCTGCGAGATGGTGGACGTTGCCGAAACGCTGGCAATAGAGCGCGCGAAGAAGCTGTTCGGTTGCTCCTACGCCAACGTGCAGCCTCATTCGGGTTCGCAGGCAAACCAGCAGGTGTTCTTCGCCGTGCTCAAGCCGGGCGACACCTTCATGGGCATGTCGCTCGCCGCGGGCGGGCATCTGACCCACGGCGCCGCGCCCAACCAGTCGGGCAAATGGTTCAACGCCATCCAGTACGGCGTGCGCAAGCAGGACGCGCTGATCGACTTCGACGAGGTCGAGGCGCTAGCCCGCGAACACAAGCCGAAGCTGATCCTCGCGGGCGGCTCGGCCTATCCGCGTGTCATCGATTTCGCCCGGTTCCGCAAGATCGCCGATGAAGTGGGCGCCATCTTCATGGTGGACATGGCCCATTTCGCGGGCCTGGTAGCGGGCGGGGTGCATCCCAATCCCCTCGAATGGGCCGACGTCGTCACCACGACGACCCACAAGACCCTGCGCGGCCCGCGCGGCGGCATGGTGCTGTGCAACGACGAAGACCTGGGCAAGAAGATCAATTCCTCTGTCTTCCCCGGCACCCAGGGCGGCCCGCTGATGCATGTGATCGCGGCCAAGGCCGTCGCTTTCGGCGAGGCGCTGACGCCGGAGTTCAAGACCTACGCCAAGGCCGTTCAGGACAATGCACGCGTCCTGGCCGACGCGCTTTTGAGCCAGGGCCTCGACATCGTTTCGGGTGGTACCGATACGCATCTGATGCTGGTCGACCTGCGGCCCAAGGGGCTGACCGGCAAGGCCGCGGAAGCGAGCCTCGAGCGGGCGGGCGTCACCTGCAACAAGAACGCCATTCCCTTCGATCCGGAAAAGCCCTTCGTTACCTCGGGCGTGCGCCTCGGCACGCCGGCGGGCACGACGCGCGGCTTCGGCCCCGCCGAATGGCGCAGTATCGGCGAATGGATTGGCGAGGTACTCGACGGTCTCAAAGCCTCGCCCGACGACAATTCTGCGGTCGAAAAGAGCGTGCGCGCGCGCGTTATCGACCTGTGCAACCGCTTCCCCATTTACGCGGACATGAAATAAGGCGGCCCTTCGGTCGCGATAACAAGGAGAGCTTCCGATCATGCGTTGCCCCTTCTGCGGACACGATGACACACAGGTCAAGGACTCCCGTCCCACCGAGGACGGCGCCGCCATTCGCCGCCGCCGCTTCTGCCCGGCATGCGGGTCGCGGTGGACTACGTTCGAGCGCGTTCACCTGCGCGAACTGGTGGTCGTCAAGACCAACGGCCACAAGGAATCCTTCGACCGCGACAAGCTTGCGCGTTCAATCCGCATCGCGGTGCGCAAACGTCCCGTGGACGAGGAAAAGGTCGAGCGCATCGTCAATTCGATCCAGCGCCGCCTCGAAACCCTGGGGGAGAGCGAAATCCCGTCGCCGCACATCGGCGAACTGGTGATGGAGGCGCTCGCCAGCGTCGATCAGGTGGCCTATGTGCGCTTCGCCTCGGTCTATCGCAATTTCCGCGAAGCGAAGGACTTCGAGGAATTCGTGGGTAAGTTGAGTGGCGACGCCGACTGACGCCCGCGACAATCGTTTCATGGGGGCCGCGCTTGCGCTGGCCCATCGCGGATTGGGGCGCGTGTGGCCCAATCCGGCGGTCGGGTGCGTTCTGGTGGCACCCGACGGCGATGTCGTCGGCCGCGGCTGGACCCAGCCGGGCGGCCGACCGCACGCCGAAACCGAGGCGCTTGCGCGCGCGGGCGATGCGGCGCGCGGCGCCACGGCCTATGTCTCTCTCGAACCTTGCAGCCACACGGGCAAGACCGGCCCCTGCGCCGATGCATTGATCCGGGCAGGAATCACGCGCGCGGTCATTGCCACCGAGGACCCGGATCCGCGCGTTGCGGGGCAGGGGATCGAAAAACTCCGCAAGGCGGGCATCGCCGTGACCGTGGGCGTGGGGCGCACCGATGCCGAACGTCTGAATGCCGGGTTTTTCCGCCGTGTACTGGATAACCGGCCGCTGGTGATGGCGAAGTTCGCCACCACGCTGGACGGCAAGGTCGGTACCCACCGCGGCGAGAGCAAGTGGATCACCGGCGAAGCAGCGCGCGGTTGGGGACACGCTCTGCGCGCCACCCATGATGCGCTGATCACCGGCGCCAGTACCGTGCGCGTCGATAATCCGGACCTGACCTGCCGGCTGCCCGGGATGGAGGCGTGCTCTCCCGTCCGCGTCGTCATGGACAGCCGCCTCAACATGCCGCTGACCTCGCGCATCGTCGCAACCGCCCAGGACTTTCCGACATGGGTCGTCACCTGCGAAGGCGCCCCGCGTGAGCGCCGCCACGCGCTTTCCGACCTCGGGATCGAGGTGATCGAAGTCGCCCCCGACGACGGCGGGCGCCCGGAAGTCATGGCGACGCTGCGCGAGCTTGCGACGCGCGGCATTACCCGCGCCATGGTCGAGGGCGGCCCGCATATCATGGCGACCTTCATGCGCTCGGGCGTGGTTGATCGCATCGCCTGGTTCCGGGCGGCGGGCGTGATGGGGGGTGACGGTTTGCCGGCTGCCCATGGCTTCGGCGTTGATCGTCTGGCCGACATGCCGCGTTACGTCCGGGTGCGCACCATTCCGTGTGCGCCGGATCTTCTTGAGCTTTATGAAAGAGCCGGTAAAACCATGCCCGCAAGCAGGGAGGGTTGATCGGTGTTCACGGGGATCATCACGGATATCGGCAAGGTGCGGGGTATCGTCGCCGGCGCGGATACGCGCATAGAGATCATTTGCGCCTATGACGCCGACGGGATCGCGCTTGGCGCATCAATCGCCTGTTCCGGCCCCTGCATGACGGTGATCGAAAAAGGCCGGGACGGGGCAGGTAACTGGTTCGCCGTCGAGGCATCGCCCGAAACCCTCAAGCGCACCACCATCGGGGCCTGGAAGGTCGGCGACAGAATCAATCTGGAACGCGCCCTCAAGGTCGGGGATGAACTTGGCGGTCATATCGTTTCGGGACATGTGGACGGCATCGCCGAGGTTTTGCGGCGCGAGGACGTGGCGGGCAAGGACGGCGGTTCCGTCCGTTTCACCATTCGCGCGCCCAAGGAGCTGGCCCGCTTCATCGCGGAAAAGGGCTCGGTGGCCCTCGACGGCATTTCGCTGACCGTTAACGATGTCGATGGCACCGATTTCACCATCAACGTCATTCCCCATACGCTGGCCCATACGACCCTCGGGGCGGCGGCGGCGGGAACCCGCCTTAACCTCGAAATCGACCAGATGGCACGCTACGTGGCGCGGCTTCGCGACGCCCCGCTATAGAATTAAGCGGTTTAGGCTTTGCCCGCCCTGCACGGAGCGCTATGTTCGGCGCGCCCGGCCAAAGGGCGTATTTTCCAGATCGGAGCAGCCGTTACATGCGTGAAAAGCCCCACATCATGGTCATCGATGCCCCCTATTACGGGCATATCTCGGCGCTGCTGGTGAAGGGCGCGACCGAGGCCCTCGATGCCGCCGGCGCGACCTACGAGATATTCAACGTTCCGGGTGCCTTCGAAATTCCGGGAGCGATCCGGCTGGCGATGGACGCAAAGGACGCGTCGGGGAATGCGCGCTTCGACGGTTATGTGGCGCTCGGCTGCGTCATCCGCGGGGAGACGTCCCATTATGACTATGTTTGCGGCGAATCCGCGCGTGGATTGCAAGAACTGGCGATCCGCGACAAGGCCTGCATCGGCTACGGCATCCTGACGGTGGAAAACGAAAAGCAGGCACTTTCCCGCGCCGGCGGTCCCAAGAGCATCAAGGGCAAGGATGCGGTCGAAGCCTGTCTTGCCATGATCGCGCTCAAGCGCGCCTTCGGCGGCTGAGGCATGGCCGGTCGCGAAGCTCCGATCAACAGGCGTTCGGCCGCACGGCTTGCCGCCGTGCAGGCGCTCTACCAGATGGAACTGGGCGGGGCGACGGTCGAGGACGTCATCGCCCAGATGACCGGTTTCAAACCTCGCTCTCCGACCTCGGAAGAGGGCGAGGAAAACGAGCTTCCCGCACCGGACCCTGCGCTGTTCGGCGCCATCGTGCGGGGCGTTTCCGCCGACCGCGAGAATCTGGACGCCATGATCGGCGGCGCACTGACGACGGACTGGACGGTGGAGCGGTTGCAGATTCTCGTGCGCCTCATCCTCGAGGCAGGCGTGTTCGAGCTGACCGCGCGCCCTGATGTGCCGCCGCGGGTGGCGATCAACGAATACGTCAACCTTGCCCACGCCTTCTTCGACGGCTCGGAGCCGGGCCTCATCAACGGTGTGCTCGATGCCATCGCCAAGGCGCATCGCGGCGACGAAATGGCGCGGGCGCGCAACTAGCCCGGCGCGAGGGCGCGATGGATGAGTTTGGCCTGATTGCCCGCTACTTCGCCCCGCTCGCAAAGGACGAGCCGGGCGCGCTTGGGCTGACCGACGATGCTGCCGTCCTTGATCTTCCCGCCGGCGCACGGCTCGTGGTTGCAACCGATGCCATTGTTGCCGGTGTCCATTTCCTGCCCGACGATCCTCCCGCCGATATCGCCCGCAAGCTGATGCGGGTGAACCTCTCCGATCTTGCCGCCATGGGGGCGCACGCGCGCGGCGTGTTGCTCGCCGCAGTATTTCCCCGCGGCACGGAAGAAAGCTGGGTTGCCGAATTCGCCCGCGGTCTTGGCGAGGATGTGCGCGCATTCGCGGCACCTCTCGTCGGCGGCGATACGGTGGCGACCGACGGGCCGCTGACGCTCGCGCTGACGGCGCTGGGCACTGTCGATGCGCGCGGCGCGCTGACCCGTTCGGCGGCGCGTGAAGGCGACGACATCTATGTGAGCGGCACCATCGGTGATGCCGCGCTTGGCCTCAAGGCGGCGAAGGGCGAACTGCCGGGTCTCGATGCGGGATCGCGCGAGGCGCTGACCCGCCGCTATCGGGTGCCCGAGCCGCGCTTGGCACTGGGGCAGGGGCTGGTCGGCATCGCCCACGCTTGCATGGATGTATCGGACGGGTTGGTAGCCGACCTGGGCCATGTTTGCGAGTGTTCGGGCCTCGGTGCGCGCATCACCGCGGCGGCCCTGCCCGTGTCATCGGCGGCGCGGCGGGCGCTTGCGGGAGATCCGGCGTTGATTAATGCGATGCTGGCCGGGGGCGACGATTACGAATTGGTCTTCAGCGCGCCCGCCGCGGCGCGCGAGGCGGTCGCCGCTGCCGCCCGGGCGGCCGGCGTCGCCGTCGCCCGGATCGGGATCATGACGGCGGGCGAGGGGGTTGAAATCAGCGATGCCGAGGCGCTGCGTGTAGACCTTAAAACCGGTGGCTACAGCCATTTTTGAGCGTTCCGGCGAGCCGGTACGCAGGAAAAATTCATGGCTCCCATGAGTTTTTCGCATTTGTTTATTCCCACCGAAGGGAATAAAGGGTTTTAGCCGCGTTTCTGACTTGGGGCGTTCCTGTTCATGATTGCGATGCAGTACACCATCCGCCTGGCTGGCGATTACGATCTGCAGCTCGTGCGCGAACGCGTTGTCCGCCGGAAGCCCCTGTTTGACGGGCTCGATGGTCTTCTGCACAAGGCGTATCTTTTCAGCGAAAACCAGATGGTCTACGCGCCTTTCTACGTTTGGGAAAACGACGAGGCGGGGCGGGCCTATCTCACCAGCGATCTGTTCCGCGATCTCGTTGATACGTTCGGACGTCCGCGTGTGCGCACGTGGAATGTCATCGCCTGCGGCGGCAAGCTGGACGAGGACCATTGGCCTTCCGTTGGCGTCAAGGAACTGGACGTCATACCGGCGGAGCAGAGCCTGGCCGAACTGACGGCGGTTGAGACCGAGCGCCATAACCGGGCGCTTGCCACCAAGGGCCTCTGCTTCCATGTCACCGGGCTCGATTCCGACCGGTGGGAATTGATGCGCTACAGCGCGTGGTGCGATCCGAGCCAGATCAGGGACTGCGACTCCGACGTCGCCGAAAAGTTCGACATCCTCCAGATCTGCCGCAACTGCTGCGCCGCCTGATTTTCCCCCTTAATCCCCTGATTTTCTGCCCTTTTCCCTTTTACCCAAATTTCAGACTGCTCTGGCACAGTGGCGGCGTCCCAAACCGGAGGCCCCCGTGCTCAGCGCCCGCATTTTGATCGTTCTCGCGCTGTCGCTCGCCGCGGCGCTGCCTTCCGTCGTTTCCGCGCAGGAAGCACCGGATGCTAAGGCGCCGAAGAAAAGCTCCAAGGAAAAAGAACCGGATCCCTCGTCCAAGATGCCGGGCTGGTTGGGCGGCAAGGAGGTGCAGTACTTCCGGATGCCGCCTTACAACATTCCGATCATTCGCGCCGGGCAGGTCATCGGGCAAGCCACGGTTGGTGTGACCCTGGAAACCAGGAACATCGGCAACAAGGAAAAAATCCTGGAGAACCGGACGCGCCTGCAGGGCGCCTTCCTGCGCGATCTGCACGCGCTCGCCTCCCTCGATAACGGTTCGGGCAGGGCGATCAGCGCGAGTACGGTGAAAGCGCGTCTGCAGAGAGTGGCAGACCGTGTTCTCGGTGGGGGCATCATTACCGATATCCTGATCGACAACGTCTACACCCGCCGTTTCGACTGATCTGGCGGTCTGAAATTTCGCGGGCGCGAAATCGCGAAAACCACTATCCTGCGCGCCATGACCGCATCAGTTCGCCGTAACGTTCTCCTTCTCGCCCTGTGCCAAGCCCTGTTCATGACCGGGACATCGATGGTCATTACCGTGACCGCGCTGGCCGGCGCGTCCTGTGCGCCCATACCTTCCCTTGCCACGCTGCCGCTGTCGCTCCAGTTCCTGGCGACGATGGCGACGACTGTGCCGGCGTCCTACATCATGCGCCATTTTGGGCGGCGCACCGGTTTCATCGTTGGGTGCGTGGCGGGAGGCATCGGCGGCGTGATCAACGTCTTTGCATTGATTGCGGGCAATTTCGTCCTGTTCTGCATTGGTTCGGCGCTGATCGGGGTTCTTTCCGGTTTTGCCATCTATTACCGGTTCGCCGCCGCCGACTGCGCCGACGACGAAAGCCGGCCACGGGCCATTTCCCTGGTGATGGCGGGGGGCGTAATCGCCGCTTTCAGCGGTCCCAACCTGGCGCGGGCGACGATGGAAATGATTCCGGGCGCCAATTTCGCCGGCGCCTTCGCCGCCATCGCCGTGATCCAGGTCGTCACGGTCACGCTGCTCTTCTTCATCGATATCCCAAGGCTGACCGCCGAGGAGCGCAAGGACCAGGGCCGGCCCTTCGGCCAGATCCTGAGCCAGCCCCGCGCCATCGTTGCCATGCTCGGCGGCATCGCGGGCTACAGCGCCATGACCCTGGTGATGACGGCGACGCCCCTTGCGGTGGTCGGCCACAGCCTGACCTTCGGCGATGCCGCCCTGATCATCCAGTGGCATGTGCTCGCCATGTTCGCGCCGTCCTTTTTTACCGGCTCCATTATCAAGCGCATTGGCGCGGTGACGGTCATCGCGCTGGGTGCGCTCCTGATCCTCGGCTGCGTGGTCATCAACCTTCAGGGCACGACGATCCTGCATTTCTCGGCGGCGCTGATCGCGCTGGGGCTTGGCTGGAATTTCATGTTCGTCGGCGGCACGGCGCTGCTGACCTCGGTTATCGCCAAGCCGGAACAGGCCAAGGTGCAGGGCCTCAACGATTTCCTCGTGTTCAGTTTTGTTGCCATCGCCTCGCTGTCCTCGGGGGCGACCTTCCAGTCCCTGGGCTGGGAGGCGGTCAACCTGGGGGCGCTGCCCGGGGTGGGCCTGGCGCTGCTGGCTGCACTCTGGCTGTTGCTGTCGAAGCCCGCGAACAGGCCCGCCTAGGCCGGGCGAACCCTTTGTTCCGGGCCGCGGCCCAAGGTTTTCGGGCCGCAAGAGCGGGTTGCGCGAACCCCGGACTTCTGGCATGTTCCGCCCACTTTTTGTGCGCCTTTCCGGGGCGAAGAGGCTACCTTCTCCGGCGGCAAGGCAGCGATTGTAGCTTTTCCACTTCTTTTTCTTCCCAACAGTTCTAGGGGGTATCCAGATGACGACGGCGTACTGGGTGGTATTCGGCGGCGGCCTGCTCGCGATTCTCTATGGTATCTACGCGTCCCGGTCGGTGCTCAGCGCCGATGCGGGTTCCGAGCGCATGCAGGAAATTGCGGGCGCGGTTCAGGAAGGGGCGAGCGCTTATCTCAATCGCCAGTACCGCACCATCGGTCTTGTTGGCATCGTAATCGGCGCGCTGCTGTGGTGGCAGCTCGGCCGCTACGTCGCGATCGGCTTCGCTATCGGTTCCATACTGTCGGGCCTTGCCGGTTATATCGGCATGCACGTCTCGGTGCGCGCCAATGTCCGCACCGCTCAGGCAGCGCGCAACGGCATCGCCGCGGCGCTGGCTATCGCCTTCAAGGCCGGTGCGGTGACCGGCATGCTGGTTGTCGGCCTCGGCCTTCTCGGCGTGTCCGTTTACTACTTCCTGCTGCAGAAGTGGGGCGTGCAGCCGCGCATGGTGCTCGAGGCGCTGGTCGCCTTGAGCTTCGGCGCGTCGCTGATCTCCATCTTCGCCCGTCTCGGCGGCGGCATCTTCACCAAGGGTGCCGACGTCGGTGCCGACCTGGTGGGTAAGATCGAAGCCGGCATCCCCGAGGACGATCCGCGTAACCCGGCGGTCATCGCCGACAACGTGGGCGACAACGTCGGCGACTGCGCCGGCATGGCTGCCGACTTGTTCGAGACCTACGCGGTGACCATCGTCGCCACCATGCTGCTGGCGGCGATCTTCTTCACCGGCGAGGCCCAGTCCAAGCTGATGATGCTGCCGCTCCTGATCGGCGCGGTCTGCATCGCGGGCTCGATCATCGGTACCTTCTTCGTCCGCCTCGGCGCTTCCAACAACATCATGAACGCGCTGTACAAGGGCTTCATCGTGTCGGCGGTCGTCTCGGCGGCGCTGATCGGCTACATCATCTACCGCTATGTCGGCTTCGGCACGAGCTTCACCGTCGGCGGCAAGACCTTCACGGGCATGAGCCTGCTCTGGTCGGCGATCATCGGCCTCGGCGTTACCGGTCTGCTGGTTTGGGTGACGGAATACTACACCGGCACCGACCATCGCCCGGTGAAGTCCGTGGCCCAGGCCTCGACCACCGGCCATGCCACCAACATCATCCAGGGCCTGGCGGTTTCGATGGAAGCCTGCGCGCTGCCGGCACTGATCATCTGCGGCGGCATCATCCTCGGCTACATGACGGCGGGCCTGTTCGGCATCGCCATCGCGGTGACGTCGATGCTGGCGCTGGCGGGCATGGTCGTGGCGCTCGACGCTTACGGTCCGGTTACCGACAACGCTGGCGGCATCGCCGAAATGGCGGACCTGCCCCCGGAAGTGCGCAAGACTACCGACGCGCTGGATGCGGTCGGCAACACCACCAAGGCCGTGACCAAGGGCTATGCCATCGGTTCGGCTGGCCTCGCGGCACTGGTGCTGTTCGCGGCCTATGTCGAGGACCTGAGCCATTACTTCCCGAAGCTTCAGATCACGTTCAGTCTGAAGGATCCGTTCGTGGTGATCGGCCTGATCTTCGGCGGCATGCTGCCGTACCTGTTCGGCTCTCTCGGCATGATGGCGGTCGGCCGTGCGGCCGGCGCCGTCGTCGTCGAGGTGCGTCGTCAGTTCAAGGAAATCCCGGGCATCATGGAAGGCAAGGCAAAGCCGGAATACGGCCGCGCCGTCGACCTTCTGACCAAGGCCGCGATCCGCGAAATGATCATTCCGTCGCTGTTGCCGGTTCTGGCGCCTGTGGTGCTGTACTACGTGATCCTGCTGATCGCTGGTCAGGCTGCGGCCTTCACGGCGATGGGCGCTATGCTGCTCGGCTCCATCGTGACCGGCCTGTTCGTGGCCATCTCGATGACCTCGGGCGGTGGTGCCTGGGATAACGCCAAGAAGTACATCGAGGACGGCCACCACGGCGGCAAGGGTTCCGACGCCCACAAGGCGGCCGTGACCGGCGACACCGTCGGCGATCCGTACAAGGACACCGCGGGTCCCGCGATCAACCCGATGATCAAGATCATCAACATCGTGGCGCTTCTGCTGCTGGCCCTGGTTTCCAAGGGCGTGCACTGAGCGAGGCCGCAAGGCGAACGCAAAAAGCCCCGGGGGCGACCCCGGGGCTTTTTCTTTGTCTGCCGTCAGCTGTAGGCTGTCAGAGGCCCGGGCTGCCCGGGTTGGTACCAAGCGGCCTGTTGTCGTTTTCGAACCGGCCGAGGTTGCCCAGAAGCTGCTGCATGATAGTGAAGGTGCGTCCCGGCGTCGGGGTCGTGCGTTCGACAAGCTGCACCACCTTGCCGTCCTTCAGGCCGAACTTTTCCACGTCCTTGACCCGTCCGTCTGCGCCGAAGGTGATCGCAACGATCGTGCGTTCAAGCACTTTTGGGTGCTGGAAGGCCACCGATTGGGTCTTTTGCCCAATGTAGAGGATGGTATTGGGATCGAAGGTGGCGACCGAAGTGGGCGAACCCAGCAGGCGAATGACCTGTTCCTTGGTCTGGGCACCCGGCTTGATCAGGCCGAGTTGCTCGGCAGCAGGCGTGTTGCCCCGGTAATGAATTTCAGGTGCGCAGGCGCCAAGCACAAGGAGGCCAGTGATCGTGGCAATCGCGGCAAGGCCACGCATGGGAAATGGTTGCATCATCTTCGCTATTTGCCGGAGCGCCCGGCACGCTTGACGGCGGGCGGCGGGCTGTTCATGTTGACCGTGCTTGGCCGGAACCATTGCACCGGCCGCTTTGCCCTGTCAACCCGGCCGCGCCGCGGCTTCTGAAGCGTCCTTCGATATGTTCCTGAACAGGCTTTTTTCGCGCAACCCCCATGGTGATGCTGCTCATGCCCTCTACGGCATCGCCGTCGCGCGGGCGCGCGAGCCGTATTTCTATGCCTCTCTCGGTGTCCCTGACACACTCGAGGGCCGTTTTGAGATGATCACCCTGCATGTCTACCTGCTGCTGCGCCGGCTGAAGGCGGCACGGGATGCCACGGCCGACGGGGTCGCCCAGGCGCTTTTCGATCTCATGTTCGCCGATATGGACCGGAACCTGCGCGAAATGGGGGCGGGGGACCTCGGCGTCGGCCGGCGGGTCAAAACCATGGCGCAGGCGTTCTATGGCCGGGTCAGCGCTTATGACGAGGGGCTGGAGGCCGACGATGCTTCCCTTTCGGCAGCGCTCACGCGCAATGTGTATGCGGGTGCCGATGGGCAGGAAGCCGGCGCGACACAGCTTGCCGAATATTTGCGCGCTGCGGACAAGGTCCTCGCTGGCGGGGATGGGGCGGCTCTCATTCGGGGCGCGGCGTCATTCGGACCTCTGCCGGTGAAGCCGTCATGACGGACGTCGAACTCGAATTTTCCCGCCCGTTCCATGTCGATGCCGACATGGGGGCGGGCGACGACGCCGAAACCTTCGCCATCGAGGCGACGGAGGAGGAGCGTGCTGCGCTCGCCCGCCGGTTTGGCCTGATCGCGCTGGTGTCCCTGAAGGCGAAAGGCACCATCGATGTTTCGGCGCGCGGCAACCGTGCGCGCCTGACGGGCACCATCGAGGCCGAAGTCGTGCAGCCTTGCGTGGTGACGCTGGAGCCGGTGCCGGCCTCGATCCGTGAAACCTTCACGGTGACCTATGACCGTGCCGTGCCGCGGCGCCGCGCTGATGAAGAGGAACTGCTTTTCGACCTCGACGCGGAGGATCCTCCCGATCAGCTGCCGGATGCGGGCATCGATCTGGGGGAGGCGGTGGCCGAGCACCTGGGCCTGGCGCTCGACCCCTATCCCCGGGCTCCCGGGGTGGAATTTGGCCGCCAGGACGGCACGGACGGCGAAAAAGAGGCCAAAACCTCGCCCTTTTCGGCGCTGGCGGCGCTCAAGGGAAAGCCCCCTGAAAAGGGCCAAAAGGGCTAGTTTTGGCGGGCAGGGGCCTAAAACCGGCCTTTGCTCCCTTGTCGCTTGCCGCGGCGGGGGTTTTTGGGTAATAGAGTGCCTCCTTTGCGCGCCGCCGGGCCGGGTCCCAGCGTTGCAGGCGCCAGAACCTAGAGAGTCCGACCATGGCAGTTCCCAAGAAAAAGACTTCCAAATCAAGGCGCAACATGCGCCGTTCGCACCATGCGCTGAAGGGCTCGGCCTATGTCGAGTGCAGCAATTGCGGCGAACTCAAGCGTCCGCACCACGTTTGTGGTGCCTGCGGACACTATGACGGCAAGGAAGTGGTGGCTAGCGAGGGCGGGGTATAAGATACCCGCCTTGGCCGCCCGCGGCCCCTTCTTCGTCTTTTCGGATGGAAGATCATGCGGTTGACGATAGCCCTTGACGGCATGGGAGGGGATGGTGCCCCCGACGTCGTGGTCAAGGGCGCCGACATGGCCCGCGAGCGCTATCCGAACGTCCATTTCCGCATTTACGGTGACGAGGCGCGTCTGGCGCCGCTCGTGGCGGGCTTTCCGAAGCTTGCCGAGTGCTCCACCATTCATCACACCGATGTAGCGGTCTCCAGCGACGACAAGCCCACCCAGGCGCTTCGCAAGATGCGCGATTCGAGCATGGGTCTCGCCATCGACGCGGTGCGCGACAATACCGCCGAAGGGGTCGTATCCGCCGGCAACACCGGCGCGCTGATGGCGCTTTCCAAGATCGCGCTCAAGACCATGGCGGGCATTTCGCGCCCCGCCATCGCCACCATGCTGCCGACGACGCGGTCCGAATGCGTGATGCTGGATCTCGGCGCCAATATCCAGTGCGATGCCCGGAACCTCGTCGAATTTGCCGTGATGGGCGAGGTTTTTGCCCGCACGGTGCTGGGTCTCGGCAAGCCGACCATCGGGCTGCTCAATGTCGGTGAAGAAGACCTCAAGGGCCACGAATACGTGCGTCAGGCCGCGGGCCTGCTGCGCAACCTCTCGCTGCCCATAGAATTCCGCGGCTTCGTCGAAGGCGATGCCGTCTGGGCCGGCAGCGTGGATGTGGTCGTCACGGATGGTTTTACCGGCAATGTCGCGCTCAAGACGGCCGAAGGTATTGCCCGGATGTATTCGGGCTTCATGCGCACGGCGTTCAACAGCTCGATCTTTTCGCGCCTCGGCTACCTGTTCGCGCGCAACGCGCTGGGCCGCGTGCGTACGCGGCTTGATCCGCGCCGCTACAACGGCGCCATGCTGCTGGGCCTCAACGGGATCGTGATCAAGAGCCACGGCGGCACGGATGCCTTCGGCTTTTCCAACGCGATCGGCGTCGCAGTGGACATGATCCAGGGCGGCTTCCTGACGCGAATCGGCGAGGAGTTGCATCGCATCGGCGATATCGGCACGCCCCTGCAGAAGGCGGCGGTATCGGGATGACACGTCGTTCGGTCGTCGTCGGTCACGGCGCATATCTTCCTGAAAAAATATTGACTAACAACGATATATCAAAGTTTATTGATACGTCGGATGAATGGATTGCGGGGCGCACCGGCATCCGTGAGCGCCACATCGCGGCCGAAGGCGAACTGACCTCTCACCTTGCCACCAAGGCCGCCGAACAAGCGCTTGCCCGTGCCGGCATGACCGGTGCCGATATCGACGTCATCGTGCTGGGCACGACGACCCCGGACGAAACCTTTCCTGCCGCCGCGACCAAGGTCCAGATGGCCATCGGCGCCGATCACGCCTTTGCCTTCGACGTTCAGGCGGCCTGCTCCGGGTTCGTTTACGCGCTGGCCATGGCCGACAACTTCATCCGCCTTGGCCAGGCCCGTAATGCCTTGGTCATCGGGGCGGAAACCTTTTCCCGTCTTCTCGATTGGAACGACCGCACCACCTGCGTCCTCTTCGGCGACGGCGCCGGTGCCGTCGTCCTGAGGGCCGAGGAAGGCAATGGAACCTCGGACGACCGGGGCATTCTCTCGACCCACCTGCATTCCGACGGCCGCCAGCACGACCTGCTTTATGCCGACGGCGGCCCGTCGCTCAACCAGCAGGCGGGCGTCGTTCGCATGCAGGGGCAGGAGGTCTTCCGCCATGCGGTGACCCGGCTTTCCGGGGTGCTTCACGAAGCGCTGGAAGCCAACGGACTTGCGCCCGAAGATGTCGACTGGCTGGTGCCCCATCAGGCCAACCGCCGCATCCTCGAATCGACCGCCAAAAAGCTGGGCCTGCCCATCGAAAAGATGGTCGTGACCGTGGACAAGCACGCCAATACCTCGGCCGCCTCGATCCCGCTCGCCCTTGCCCAGGCCGTTGACGACGGCCGCATCAAGCGCGGCGACCTCGTCCTGATGGAGGCCATGGGGGCGGGATTTACCTGGGCGGCGGCGGCGGTGCGCTGGTAAAAAGCGCCCTTTTGAGGCCTTCTTTTCCGATTCGGGCCCGATCTCAAGAGATTCTTCCATCCCTTTGATCTTGACGGATTTTTTGTCGAGATGTAGCCTTCGTCAAAACGGGAGGAGGACCCCATGACTGACAATACCGTGACGCGTGCCCAACTGGGCGAGGCCGTCTACCAGGAGGTCGGTCTCTCGCGCAATGAATCGGGCGATCTTGTCGAGGCTGTCCTCAAGGAAATCAGCGACGCGCTCGTGCGTGGCGAGGCGGTGAAGATATCGTCTTTCGGCAGCTTCTCCGTTCGCTCGAAAGGCCAGCGCATCGGCCGCAATCCCAAGACCGGCGAAGAGGTTCCCATTCTTCCGCGCAAGGTTCTTGTTTTCCGTGCCTCCCATGTCCTCAAGGGCGCCATCAACGACGCTCTCGCCAATGGCGGCGGACAAGCGCCGGCGGCGCCGGGCAGCGGCGACTCGACCCCCCCTGCAGGGCCCGGGAGCAGGTTCTAAATGTCGGATACTCTGCAGTCGGGCCCGCTCTCAGCCACCCCGGCAGAGCGGCGGGGCGGCAAGTCGGCGTCTGCTTTCCGCACCATCAGCGAGGTGGCCCGGGAACTGGATGTTCCGCAGCATGTCCTGCGCTTCTGGGAATCGAAATTCAGCCAGGTCAAGCCGCTGAAGCGCGGCGGCGGGCGCCGTTATTACCGTCCTGAAGACGTCGATTTGCTGCGCAATATCCGGACGTTGCTCTACCGCGACGGCTACACGATCAAGGGCGTCCAGAAACTGATGCGCGAAGGAAACGTCGCGCGTGGTCCCGAACAGACCGAGGACGACCCGTCGCCGGTTCAGGCGAACGGTGCAGCCCGGCAGGAAGAACCGGTCGAGGGACAGCCGCAGCCGGGCCTGAGCGCCCGCCAGCGCGCCGAGATCGAGGCTGTCCTCGGCGAATTATCCGAAATCCGCAAACTCCTGAACGGCTGAGGGTTACAGGGCCGTTTTTTTGCCTGCCTGCCGGGTCGCTTAGAGATTGCGCCCGGGTGGTCATGCAAGCTAAAGTCCGCGCCGCCCGGGCAGGCCAAAGCCTTTCGGGTTCTGACGGAGCGTAGCGCAGCCTGGTAGCGCACTTGACTGGGGGTCAAGGGGTCGTGGGTTCAAATCCCGCCGCTCCGACCATATCGAGCAAAGGGTCGATGCGATGCATCGGCCCTTTGTCGTTTAGAACCAATATGTTGTGTCACAAGGGTTGCGCCGCCGGTCCTGTCGTGGTGGACTCTTCGCAGGGAGCGTAAGGGTTCGCTTGTGAACCCGTTCGATAGACCAGGCCTTAGGTTCACCGCGCGCCGCGGAAACCGAGAAGGGTAAGCGGGAAGCAATATCCGCCAACGACAAGAAAAGACGGCGCGTATGCGGTGCTTTGCGCCGCAAAGGTGACACCGCAAGGCCTACCTGATCAGGAGGCTTTCATGGATACCCATCCGACCAACGACAAGACCCATACGGTCAAGGCGTCCCGCCCCGGCTGGAAGGCGTTTCTCGTCTTTGCGGTCTTCATTGGCGGGCTCGTCAGTTTTCTGAATTACGTCAAGATCTGAAGCCGACTGCCGACGCAACTGGGCGGTGACTGCCGTCCAGTCTCCCGTTCCGCCCCGGGTTAATTCGGCTATAGTTTCCCCAAATCAAAGGCTTCGGCCGTTTTGGGGAGGTTGTGATGCTGCAGTTGGCAATCGTCGGTCTGGGCGGCTGGGGCCGTCGCCTTGTCGAATCGGTTCAAGGCGTCAGCGACAAGGTGCGCTTTGCCCGCGCCGTCGTGACCGACCCGGGAAAATCCAGGGACTTTGCCGCCAAGCACGGGCTTGTGCTCGGCACCGATATCGCCGAGGCAGCACGCGATCCGCAGGTGGCGGGGCTGGTTTCGTCCGGGCCTGCGCATCTGCACGCGAGCCACTCGATGATCGGCATCGAGGCCGGCAAGCCGGTTCTGGCAGTCAAGCCGCTGGCGCTTAACCTGGCGGAAGGCCGCGCGCTTGAAGCGGCGGCGGCAAAGGCCGGTGTTCCCCTCTGCATGGGCTACAACCGCTGTTTCTTTCCCAACGTGGCCGAACTGCGCAAGCGCCTTGCTGCGGGGGCTTTGGGCCAGCTTCTGCATACCGAGGGCGACTTCTGCGTTCACCGCTACGGCGGCGTGAAGCGCGGCACTTGGAAGGCCGATCCTGCGAACGCGCCGTCCGGCGCGCTCGCCGATCACATGCTTTATCTGACCATCGAGACGCTCGGGCGGATCGCGGCGGTGCATGCCATTGGGCTGAACCAGGCCTCCGACAACGATCTTGCCGACACCACAGCGGTTTTATTGCGCTGCAAGGGCAACACCACGGCTTTGTTGACCGCCTGCGGCATGACGCCCGACTACTACCGTTTTACCGTCTTCGGCACCGAAGGATGGGCCGAAGTGCGCGATGCCGACTATTTCGCCTTCCAGCCCAAGGGCGGCAAGCGCGAGGAGATCCGTTTTCCCGTCGGCGACACCGAGCGCGTCGAGATCGAGGCCTTCGCCGACACCATCGCCGGCAAGGCGAAGTTTCCGTGTCCGGCCGACCAGGCCGTGCACAGTGCCGCCGTCATCGAGGCGATGGCGCGCTCCAATGCCGCGGGTAAGATGGTCGAGGTGGCTTGAGGCGCGCGGGCCGCAGGGCATTCTGCAAGGGCGCGCTGGGGGCTGCGCTGATGGCGGGGCTCGCGCCGGGAATTGCAGGCGGGCAGGGGACACCGCTGCAAAAGCGGACGATCCCGAAATCAGGCGAAGCCACTCCGGTCGTCGGCGTCGGCACCTGGCAGACCTTCGATATCGGTGACGATGCGGCTGACCGCGCAAGGCTAGGCCGCGTGCTCGACGTTCTGTTCGCGGGCGGCGGCTCGGTCATCGATTCATCGCCCATGTATCTCCGTGCCGAGGGCGTGGTCGGCGACTTGCTGGCGGCGGCCGCGTCGCGCAGCCGGGCTTTCCTCGCTACCAAGGTCTGGACCGAAGGCGAAGCGGAAGGCCGCGCGCAGATGGAACAGTCCTTCAGGCGGTTTCGCACCGACCGCATTGACCTGATGCAGGTCCACAATCTGGTCGACTGGCGCACGCAGCTGCGGACCATGCGCGCCTGGCGCGAGGCGGGGCGTTTCCGCTATCTCGGCATCACCCATTACACCCCGTCCGCCTTCGACGAACTGGAAACGGTGCTGCGGGCCGAGCCGCTCGACTTCCTGCAGATTCCCTATTCGATCGCGGTGACGGACGCCGAGGCGCGGCTGTTGCCGCTGGCGCGCGATCTCGGCGTTGCGGTGATTGCCAACCGGCCCTTCGAGGGCGGCGACCTGTTCGCCAGGACACGCGGGACAGCGGTGCCGCAGTTCGCGCGGGAGCTCGGCTGCGAAAGCTGGGCGCAGATGTTCCTGAAATACATCCTTGGCCATCCGGCGATGACCTGCGCCATTCCGGGCACCGCGCGGCCGGAATACATGGCCGATAATCTGGGCGCGGGACGGGGGCCGATGCCCGACGAGGCAGCGCGTGGAAAAATGAGGGACGCGCTCGCCCGCCTTTGAGTGGACAGGGCGCACCGCTTTCGGGAAAATCGGCGCAATAAAAATCAACAGGGGGACATGTCATGGCCGGCCATCGCATCGACGTTCATCATCATTTCTATCCGCCCGACCTCAAGGACGTTCTGGGCGGCGGGCCGACCAAGACTTGGACGCCGCAGTCCTCCCTCAATGAAATGGACGCGAATGAAATCGCCAGTGTGGCGCTTTCGGCGTCCTCCATCCCGACCGACTGGTGGCGCCAGGACGCGGCCTGGCTGCGCAAGACCTCGCGCCGTTTCAACGAGTACGGGGCGGAAATGGTCAAGGACAAGCCGGGCCGTTTCGCGCTGTTTGCCTTCCTTTCGATGAAGGATGTCGAGGGCACGCTGGATGAAATCGAATATGCCTTCGATACGCTCAAGGCCGACGGTGTCGGCATCAGCACCAATTTCGGCGACGAATGGCCGGGCGATGCGCGTTTCGTGCCGATCTTCGACGAACTCAACCGGCGCAAGGCGCTTGTGTATGTCCATCCGACGGTGCCGTTCTGTTGCGAGGGATTGCTCGGCCTGTCGTCGTCTCTGATCGAATACCCGCAGGATACCTGCCGGGCGATGCTCAGCCTGTTGTTCAGCGGCACGTTCAAACGTTGCCGCGACATCCGTTTCGTCTTCTGTCACGCGGGCGGCGTCCTGCCGTCACTGACGGGCCGGATCGAGTGGGGGACGGAGCGCATGAAGGATTTTTCAGCGCTCGCACCCGATGGCTATCGCGCCGAAATTGCCCGGCTGCATTTCGACACGGCGACGGCGGCCAATCCGATATCGCTCGGCGCGCTGCGCGCCGTCGTGCCGGTGAGCCAGATCATGTACGGCAGCGACTTCCCCTACGGGAACATCAGGTCGAACCTCGAAGGCCTGCACAATTGCGGGCTTTCCAAGGGCGACCTGGCTGCGATCGAGCGCGATAACGCGCTTCGGCTGGTGCCGCGCCTGAAAGGATAGGGGCGCCTCTAGTCGCGGATGTCCTGCAGGAACCAGTCGGTGGGGATTTCCTTGCCGAGCTTCTGTTCCTTGCACTTGCGGTAGACGACCTGGCCGACGGCCGAAAACTGCAGGCCCTGGTTGCCGACGTTGCGGTAGAAGGTGACCTGGTCCGGCGAGGTGCGGCCCGGCGACTTGCCCGACACGAGATCGGCGAAGTCGGGATAGGTGCCGCCCTTGCCGCGATCCTTGAAGTCAGGGTCGTCGCCGCCGAATCCCGGTTCCGGGTTTTTCGCAGGAATTCGCTTCATTTCCTCGACCGTGCCGCCGATATAGGCGGCGGGGGAAAGGCCGCGTTCGGCCTGGAAGCGTTCGGTCATCTTCATCTGCAGGCCGGCCGTTCCCTGCCGGATGACGACGTCGAACTTCTCGCCCGACGCATCGGGCATTTCACGCCGGCCGAGGTTCGTGACATGCATGCCCGGTTCGATCCAGTCGGCATCGTAGACGGGGTTCATCGAATCGGTGCAGGAAGACAGAATATCGGCGCCCCGGATCGCGTCGCGCGGATTGTCTACGGCGATGACCTCGATATTGAGGCGCTTGGACATTTCCTCGGCGTATTCCTCGCGGTGCGCGGCGGTGGGGCTGTAGACCTTGCACTGGCGGATATCGCGTACCGACTTGAAGGCCTCGAGGAAGGTGCGCGCCATGCCGCCGGAACCCAGCATGCCGACGACGTGGCTGTCCTTGCGGGCGAGGTATTTCACGCCGATGCCCGCGCCGCCGCCGACCCGCATGTGCTGAAGCATGCCGTCGTTGATGAAGGCGAGCGGTTCGGCGTTCTCGGTCGAGATCAGCAGGATCAGGCCGCAGTAGGTACCCGGTTCCCGGCAGTATTTTTCTTCGGTCCAGTTGCCGTCCTTGTCCTGGGGCCAGTGGATGATGTCGGATTTCATGCGGATGGCGAAATAGCCGTCGTTGGCGCCTTCCATCGTGCCCCAGCGGAAATAGCCGTCATCGCGCTGGCAGGGAAAATACATGTCGATACGCGGGCGATGGATCGCGCCGCCTGTCGGCAGTTTCTTGAAGGCGTTTTCCTGTGCTTCGATCACATCGTCCATGGTCAGGACCTGGGCGACGAGGTCGTTGTTGATGAGCAGCATGGGGCACTCCCTTGGACTGGATTGAAATTTCTTGTGGGCCAAGACTAGCAAAGCTGGGCGGCAGGGCAACCGCAAGGGCCCAAAAAACGCCCGGCCTTCCTGGCCGGGCGCTGGATGCGGAAATCCTACTTGCAGGTGGCCTTGGGTGCCAGGTCGCCTGCCCCGAAGTATTCGAAGGCACAGCTCATGCCGACCTTGATATCGGTGGCGCTGGCCTTTTTGCCGCCGATGGTGGCGCGGGTCTGCTTGGCGTGAACCTTGAGCTTCACCGCCTTGCCGTCGGCCCCTGCCACCGTCAGGTTGGTTTTCTTGACTGCCGTTACCTTGCCCTCGACGGTCTTGAGCTTGACGTTCACGACGTCGCCGACCTCAAGGATCTTGATGGTGCGGGCATAGACATCCTTCGGATAGGCGGCGAACTGGCGAATGACTTCGTCCACCTTTTCGCCGGTCCAGGGTTCGATGGGCAGCTTGAGCTTGTCCGCCTCGGCGAGGAACTTCGGGTCCTTGACCATGGCGTTGAACGCATCGCGAAGCGCGCGTGCGCGGTCGGCGGGCAGGTTGGGCGGCGCCGAAATCGGGCGGCCCAGGATATGTGTGCCGTAGATCAGGTGCATGACCTGCTTGTCGGCCTCGCTCTTGGCATAGTCGTAGATATGCGGAACGCCCTTCAGTTCCTTGTCGTTCTTCTCGTAGCCCGTCTGGATGATGACGCGCAGGTCGCCCGAAGCCCATTCCTGGGCGCGGGTCGCCTTCAGCGACGACAGCGCGAAGCCGCAGCCGCCCTGAACTTCGCCGCGCTTCATGGCGAGAAGCGCGCTGGTCGAACTGGGGTAGCCGTTGATGACCTTGATGCGGGTGCCGAAGAGAGCGTTGAAGCCGCGCGCATGGGTGCTGTTGACGGCAGTGGGGCCGGATGCGCCGAAGATGGCCTCGCGGGTCATCAGTTCGTCGAACGACTTGATGCCCGAGGTGTGCCACACGGTGCAGGTGCCGACGGTCTGGTCGAGGTTACCGAGCCAGGTGAACTTGTCGATCTCGAACTTGCCGCGTGTCTCGCCGAGTTTTACCGAGAACAGGGTGGACGAGGCAAAGGCGCCGATCACCGATCCGTCCTTGGGCGCCGTATTGTATATGTAGTTCGCCGAGACGAGGCTGCCGGCGCCCGGCATGTTGCGCGGCACGATATTCGGGTTGCCCGGGATGTGACGGCCCATGTGGTGCGACAGCACGCGCATGTAAAGGTCATAGCCGCCGCCGGGCGGGTAGCCGATAATGCCGGTGATGGTCTTGCCCTTGTAGAAGCCGGAGACATCGGCGAGTGCCGGGGTCGCGGCGAATGCGGGCAGGGCGAGTGCGAGGGCTGCCGCCGCGACGAGCCGCGGGCGACACGCAGTAAGGGATCCCATGACGTATCCTCCTGGTGACGGGTTACCGGGAGGTTTCTTGTTTTTCGGCCCCGGCCTGCGAAAAGTATTCCCGATCCGGGGGCGGGCGGAAAGCGCTTTCGCGCCTGATCTCATTTTTCAGAGGTTTCCCCGGGCCCTTGCCGGGGGCTAGACTGCGGCCCCGCAAGTCATCAGAGAGCGATATGTCTTCCGTCTTCCCGCAGGTTCAGCGCCGTTTCGTCCCCGTGCCGGGGCAGGCATGACCATGCAACTGCCCTCGGTCTGGAAAACCGCGCCGGTGCGCGGCGCCGCCTGGATGACGGCGGCAGCGTTTTCATTCGTGTTCATGTCGTGGTCGATCAAGGCGCTGCATCCGATCTCGGCGTCCGAGATCGTGTTTTTCCGAAGCCTTCTCGGCCTCGTGCTGATCCTGCCGACGGTAGGCGTGCCGCTCAGGGAACTGGTGCGTCCGCGCTGGCCGAAGTTCTACCTTGCGCGCGGCGTGCTCAGCTATTTCGCGATGCTGACCTGGTTCTATCCGTTGCAGGTTCTGGTTCTGGCCGATGCAGTGGCGCTCCAGTTCACACTGCCGCTGTTCACGATCCTGTTCGCCATCATCATCTTTCGCGAACCCGTCGGCGTGCGCCGGTGGACGGCGACGCTTATCGGCTTCGCCGGCGCGCTCCTGATCATCCGGCCCGGTTTTGCGCAGGTCGATGTGGCGATGATTCTCGTGCTGGTTTCGGCGGCGCTCTATTCGACGGCGAACATGGTGGTGAAGAAGCTCTCGGGAATCGAGCGGCCGGGCGTGATCGTTTTCTACCTGCACGCGGTAACCCTGCCGCTCGCGCTGGCGGGGGCAATTCCTTACTGGATCTGGCCATCATGGTCGGATGTGCCGTGGATCATCGTGCTGGCGGTGACCGGTTCCGCGGCCCATTACTGCTTCACGCGTTCCATGCGGGCATCGGAGGTCTCCATCGTGATGCCCTTCGATTACCTGCGCCTGCCGATGATCGCGCTGGTCGGATACTTCGCCTATGACCAGACCGCGCAGATCTGGACATGGCTGGGGGCGGCGGTGATCTGCGGGGCGAGCTTCTATATTCTCAAGCGCGAGGCCGAAATCGCCCATGCGCGCGACAAGGCCGCTGCGGCGGAAGATAAAGGCCCGTCCTAGGCCGCGTTTTCAGTCGATGATGGCGAGAACTTCCCGGCCACGGTCGGTCAGCTTGCAGACCAGCCAGTCGGGCTTGATCGGATTGATGAACCAGGGCTCTGCCCAGCCCTGTTCGATGCAGCTGCGGATGGTGCGCGCCGAGACGCGCTTGCCCTGGCGGTCGAAGAGCGGAAGCTTGCCGCCCGGCTGATCGGCGCCGCGACCGAGCCAGTCGCGCTGGGCCGCCGTGGGCCGCGCGCCCGGCAGTTCAGGCAGAGGCCGTAAATTGCTGTTTGCCGCGTCCATGCCGTATACGGGCCTTCGCCCGTCCTCCCCGTGCGCCGATTGGCTCGCCACAGGATATGACGGGTGCGAGCGCTTGTCACCCCGGCTTGGCTGGCGCCGGGCGCTGGCGGATTTTTGGCCTATCCCTTAGACTTGCGGGCGGTGGGGGACATGAAATGACGACCGGAAACGAGGCTGAACCACTTCTCGTCTACATCACGGCGGCGAACGAAGAAGAAGCGGCGCGCATCGGGCGCGCGCTGGTGGAAGAAGGCCTCTGCGCCTGCGCGAACGTGCTGGGCAGTGTGCGTTCGTTCTATCGCTGGAAGGGCGAAGTTCAGGATGATCGTGAGGTGGCGCTGGTCGCAAAAACGCTGGCAGGCCGTCTTGACGAAGTGACGGCGCGGGTGCGCGCGCTGCACAGTTACGAAATTCCCTGCGTCGTCGCGTTGCCGATCACGGGCGGCAACCCGGAATTTCTCGGCTGGCTCGCGGCCGAGGCAGGGGGCAGGCGCGACTAGCTCGCCTTGCGGGTCGGGCGATGCCTCTAGGGTCGTGCGCGCTTGTTCAGGTCGTCGCGTACGCGGGCCCTGTATTCCGGGTCCCAGACGATGCGCTCGATATCGATCTGCGGCTCGGTCGTGCGCCTGGCGCGCGGCCGTTTCGCCTTCAGGGGGATCGGTTCGGTCATGACTAAGCTCCGCAGCTCCGGGCCGGGCTTCGCGCAAGGCAACGCGGGGGGGGGCGCTTCGGGGAAGCTGCTCAAGGGTCCAACCATCATGTGCGGTTACTCACAAGCCTTTTCATCTATCTGTATTTATGCAATGCGATATAGGCAAAAATATGGTTAAAATGTGATATTTCAAGTCGTTTCGCCAAAAATATAAATTCCTTGATTTAGAAAGGGTTATTAGGTGCCTGAAGGTTTGCACATGGCCCTGGCCCTTGTCGGATGGGCTTTCCAGGTCCTATAACCGCCTTAATTCCGGAAGGTTTTCCGGCCCAGATCGGAATTTCCATGACCACGACTTCCGCGCGCATTGCCCAGGCGTTCTCGCTGATCGGCCATGCCTATATGCATTTGCTGGTGGCGCTGTTCCTGACCGTCGTGCTGGCGCTCGAGCGCGAATGGCGGTTGCCCTATGCCGAGTTGATCAGCCTGTGGACCGCGGGCGCGTTCCTGGTTGGCGCCTTCGCGCCCCTTGCGGGGATCCTCGGCGATCGCTGGTCGGCGCCGGGCATGATGGTGGTGTTCTTCATTGGCGCCGGGCTTTCGACCATTGCCTGCGGGTTTGCCGAGGGGCCGGTGTCGCTGGCCGTCGCTCTCGCCGGTCTTGGCGCCTTCGCCGCGATCTACCACCCCGTGGGCATGGCCTGGCTGGTGCGCACCGCCGTCAATCGGGGCATGGCGCTCGGCATCTTCGGGGTCTTCGGTTCGGCGGGCGTGGCGCTGGCCGGCATGGTGGCGGCGGGTCTTGTCGATTTCGTGAGCTGGCGCGCGGCCTTCATCGTTCCCGGCGCGATCGCGTTCGCGACCGGCCTCGCGCTCGTTTTCTGCATGGTCATGGGTTGGGTGGCCGACAGCAGTGTCGACCGCGCGCCGCATGGCGAGCCGAGCCGCGGCGACATGATGCGCGCTTTTTTCGTGCTCTCGCTCACCGTGTTCCTTGGCGGGCTGATCTATCAGGCAACGCAAGTCGCCCTGCCCAAGGCGCTGGCCGAGAGGGTCGCCCATGTCGCAAGTTCCGGAACGCTCGGCGCCGGCACTTTGTTCACGGTGATCTACCTTGTCGCGGGTCTTCTTCAGGTGGCGGGCGGTTGGCTGGTGGACCGTTACCCGCTCAAGTGGGTGTATCTTTGGACCTATATCCTTCAGGTGCCGCTGCTGTTTGCCACGGCTGCGGCGGCGGGCGTGCCCTTCGTGGTCGCCGTCATGTTGTCGGTGGTTCTCAACACCGGCTCGCTGCC
Organism: Alphaproteobacteria bacterium; assembly: GCA_030831315.1. Lineage (GTDB taxonomy): Bacteria > Pseudomonadota > Alphaproteobacteria > SMXQ01 > SMXQ01 > WHSO01. The sequence goes on along the minus strand of JAURLI010000007.1, from coordinate 7,265 downwards.
CGCTGAAAACTTCCTGATGGCGCGCTACACGCCGTCGCGCTGGCGGTCGTCTGCCTTCGGGGCGAAGTTCGTGCTGTCGCTGGGCGTGACCCCGGTGGCGGTGCAGCTCGTGGCCTGGATACAGGGGGCGACGGGTGGATTTTTCTGGCTGTTCGCGCTTCTCTGCGCGAGTGCGGCGGTGGTGGTGGTCGCCATCCTGGCGCTGCCCGGCGAATCCCGCGCCGAGGCGCCGGTGGCGGGTGCCGCGCGATAACGCTAGAGTAATCGCGCGCTGGGGCCATCGGCGCCAATTGCAAAACCCGGGCAGAACCGGTCGTTCCGTTGACGTTTGCGGCTGCAAAACGGCCCGCCTAGGAGGACGCCCATTTCCGGATTCATTTTGAGCTCGCTCGCGCGGATCGTGAACGTGCGCCCGGAAGAGGTGCGCGCGATGCTCTGGGCATTCGCCTATTTCTTCTGCCTGCTGGCGAGCTATTACATCCTGCGCCCCCTGCGCGACGAGATGGGCGTCGCGGGCGGCGTGCGTAACCTGCAATGGATGTTCTCGGCGACCTTCGTGGTCATGCTGGCTGCCGTTCCCGTTTTCGGCATGCTGGTCGCGCGCATTCCGCGCCGCCGTTTCGTGCCGTGGGTCTATCGTTTCTTCATCATCAACATCCTGATCTTTTTTCTCGCGCTCAAGTTCACCGGATCGTCGCCCTGGGTGGCGCGGGTGTTTTTCGTCTGGGTATCGGTGTTCAACCTGTTCGTGGTGACGGTGTTCTGGTCCTTCATGGCGGACCTGTTCACCAGCGAGCAGGGCAAGCGCCTGTTCGGCTTCATCGCTGCGGGCGGCACCACCGGGGCCTTGCTTGGTCCCACGGTCACGGCGGCGCTGGCGGTGCCGCTCGGGCCGGTCAACCTGCTGCTGATTTCGGCGGTGCTGCTGGAAGGGGCGGCGCAATGCGTGGGCGGCTTGCTGCGCACGGCCGACGCAGGCGGAACGGAAGCGGCGGCGCGGCTCAACAACGACAGCGCGGTGGGCGGCGGCATGTGGGCGGGGCTGGTTCATGTCATCCGCTCGCCGTACCTGCTGATGATCTGCGGCCATATCGTCCTGCTGACGACGACGGCGACCTTCCTTTATTTCCAGCAGGCGGAAGTGGTGTCCAAGGCCTTCACCGATCCCGGCGAGCGTACACGGGTGTTCGCGCTGATCGATCTTGCGGTCGGGCTTGCGACGTTGCTCGTTCAGGTCAGCGCGACGGGCCGCCTGATCACGCGCTTCGGAGTGGCGCCGGCGCTTGCCTTCATGCCGCTGGTCACGCTGGTCGGATTTCTTGCCCTTGCGGTAGCGCCGGTGCTCGGCGTCGTCATTGCGTTTCAGGCGATACGGCGCGCCGCCGATTTCGCCATCACCAATCCCGCGCGTGAAATCCTGTTCACGGTGATCCCGCGCGAGGACAAATACAAGGCGAAGAACTTCATGGACACCGTGGTCTTCCGCGGCGGCGATGCCGCAAGCGGCTGGACCTTCGCGGGCCTGCGCGGTGCGGGCCTCGAGCTTACGGCGATCGCCTGGCTCACCGTGCCGGTGGCCGCAATCTGGATCGGACTTTGCCTGGTTCTGGGCAAGCGGCAGGAACGCCGCGCCCGCGAACTGGGAAGCCAATAACGATGGAGAAACACATGGATATTTCCCGCAAGCAGTTCCTCACCGGCGCGGCCGCGCTGGGCGCGACGGCGGCCTTCGGCGGCGCCCTTGGCCTGACGGTTGCCCCGCGCGGCGCCCGTGCGGCGGCGCTGATCGAGCGCGCCATCCCGTCGAGCGGCGAGAAGCTGCCGATCATCGGTCTCGGCACCGCGCGCGTCTATGACGTGGAAGCGAACGATCCAAAGCTGCCCGAACTGAAGGCGACGGTGAAAACCTTCATCGAGCAGGGCGGCAAGATCATCGACTGCTCGCCGACCTACGGTAACGCGCAAGCCGTGGTGGGGCGCTTCGTCAACGAGCTCGGCGCGCGCGACAAGGTGTTCTATGCGACCAAGATTTCGACCGAGGGCGAGCAGGAAGGCATTGCCCAGGTCAACGCCGCCCTGAAGGAGTGGAACACCGACCGCTTCGATCTGTTGCAGGTCCACAACATGAAAGACTTCGACACGCATATCCGGACGATTCGGCGTCTCAAGGACGAGGGCAAGGTGCGTTACGTCGGCGTCACCACCTCGTTCCGGCGTGACTATGACCGTTACGTAGATTTGTTGAAGAAGGAAAAGCTCGACTTCATGCAGATCAACTATTCGCTGATGCAGCCGGAATCCGACCAGCGTATCCTGCCGACCGCGCAGGAGCGCGGCATGGCGGTGCTGATCAACCGGCCCTTCGCGCTTGCCGGCACCTTCCGCAAGGTCAAAGGCAAGAAGGTGCCCGAATGGGCGGCCGAATTCGGCATCAGGTCGTGGGCGCAGTTCTTCCTGAAGTTCGTCGTCAGCCATCCCGCCGTGACCTGTGCCATCCCCGGCACCGACAAGCCGCAGTACATGACGGACAACCTCGGCGCGGCGATGGGGCCGATGCCCGATGCCAAGACGCGCGAGAGGATGCTGGCGTTCTGGAAGACGCTCTAGTCGCTGTTCAGCGTGAGGAGAGGGCCTGATCGAGATCGGCGATCAGGTCCTCGATGTCTTCTATGCCGGCCGAAATGCGGATGACATCGTCGCCCGCACCTGCTGCCGCGCGGTCTTCCGCCGAAAGCTGACGGTGGGTGGTCGATGCCGGATGAATGATCAGCGAGCGTGTGTCGCCGACATTGGCGAGATGGGAAAACAGGCGGCAGGATTCCACCAGCCGCTTGCCCGCCTCGAACCCGCCCTTGAGGCCGAAGGTGAAAACCGCGCCTGTGCCGCGTGGCAGGTATTTGCGCGCGAGTTCCACCGAAGGGCTCGACGGCAACGATGGGTGCGAAACCCAGGCGACGTCGTCGCGGGACTGGAGCCACGATGCGAGCCCGGCCGCATTACGCGACGCGCGTTCCATGCGCAGGCAGAGCGTTTCGCAACCGGTCAGGGTCAGGAAGGCGTTCATCGGCGCCATGGCAGGGCCGAAGTCGCGCAGGCCCACGGCATGGCACCAGACGGTGTAACCGAGCTTGCCGAATTTTTCCGTGAAGACGGTGCCGTGATAGGCGGCGGACGGTTTCGTCAGGGCGGGGTAGCGGTCGTCCCAGTCGAACCTTCCCGAATCGACGATGACGCCGCCGATGGCGTTGCCATGCCCGCCGATGAACTTGGTCGTCGAATAGACGGCGATGTCGGCCCCCCATTCGAAGGGGCGCAGCAGGGCGGGGGTGGCAAGCGTGTTGTCGACGATCAGCGGTACTTTCGCGTCAAGCGCCGCCTTCGCCAGCTTTTCGATGTCGATGACGATGCCGCCCGGATTAGACAGGCTTTCGGTGAAGACGGCGCGGGTGCGCTCGGTAATCGCGCCCGCAACGGCGCCCGCGTCGCGCGCATCGACGAAACTGACGCGCCAGCCGAAACGGGCGAAGGATTGTGACATCTGGGTGATGGTGCCGCCGTAGAGATGGCGCGAGGCGACGATTTCGTCGCCTTCGTTCATCAGGGGCAGGAGCGACACGAACTGTGCCGCATGGCCGGACGCACAGGCGGTGGCCCCGGCGCCGCCGTCGAGCGCTGCCATCTTGCCTTCAAGGGCAGCGACGGTCGGATTGGTGATGCGAGAATAGATCTGGCCGAATTCGTCGAGGTTGAACAGGCGGGCGGCGTGCTCGGTGTCCTCGAAAACGTAGGAAGCGGTCTGGTAGACCGGCGTGATCCGGGCCCCGGTCGCGGGATCGGGCGCGGTGCCGGCGTGAACGGCGCGGGTCGAAAGTCCCCGCATGGCCGGGGAGGGCGGTTCTTTTTTTGTCATGGCGGATGGCCCCTGGCGTCTCGAATGGCGCTGGCAGTAAAGCCATAAACCGGGTCCGGGGTCCATCGCCCAGCACTGAAGTCCTTGTATTTCGGGCGCTTACTGGTGCCAGGTGATAAATAGCGGTAAAATAATACCGCGTCCGTAACCTGCTTTTTTTAAACGGAAATCTGCGTTGACATGGGAAAAACCCGTGGCATACTCCGCGCCCTGTCGAAAGGGCGGGGCGCCGCCTTTCTTGCGCCGCCCGTCCCGAAAAGGATCGAATGATGAAAACCTATATCGCAACGCCGAAGGATATCGAGAAGAAGTGGATTCTCATCGATGCCGACGGCCTGGTGCTGGGGCGTCTCGCCGCCATCATCGCCACTCGCCTGCGCGGCAAGCACAAGGCGACCTTCACCCCGCACATGGACTGCGGCGACAACATCATTGTCGTCAATGCGGAGAAGGTCCACCTCACGGGTAACAAGCGCAAGGACAAGCGCTATTACCACTACAGCGGCCATCCGGGCGGCATCAAGGAAACCTCCCCGGAAAAGGTGCTGACGGGTGCGCACCCGGAACGCGTGATCACGCTGGCCGTCCAGCGCATGATCAAGCGCGGCCCGCTCGCCCGCGAGCTGATGCGCAACCTGCGCGTCTATGCCGGCCCCAGCCACCCGCATGAAGGCCAGTCCCCGACCGTTCTCGACGTCGGCGCGCTGAACCGCAAGAACAAGAGGAGCCAGTAACATGGCTGACCAGAATCAGACCATCGGCGATCTCGCGGATCTCGGCGCTGCGACCGGCGTCACCCCCGTGGCCGAAGTTGCTCCGCTGCCGGAACCGAAGATCGATGCACAGGGCCGCTCCTATGCGACCGGTAAGCGCAAGAACGCGGTCGCCCGCGTCTGGGTCAAGCGCGGTGCGGGCAAGATCACCATCAACGGCCGTACATCGGAGGTCTACTTCGCCCGTCCGGTGCTGCGCATGCTGATCAACCAGCCGTTCCTCGTTTCCAACCGCGTCAATCAGTTCGATGTGGAATGCACGGTGACCGGCGGTGGCCTTTCGGGCCAGGCGGGTGCGGTGCGCCACGGCATTTCCAAGGCGTTGACGCTTTTTGAGCCGGAGCTGCGCAAGCCGCTCAAGGCCGTGGGCTTCCTGACCCGCGACTCGCGCGTGGTCGAACGCAAGAAGTACGGCCGCCACAAGGCGCGCCGAAGCCACCAGTTCTCCAAGCGCTAGCCGCAGGGAATATCGCTTCTCAAAAGGGCGTCCCCGCGGGGACGCCCTTTTTCTTTGCGCGCCTGGCGTGTTTTCTTTGCGGGCTTGGCCCGCTGCCGTTCCGTCCTGTATTGTGAGCCGCGAATTGAGAGCAAGATCATGACTATGACCAAGGCAAACACGAAGACCATTCCCGTCGGCATTCTCGGCGCTTCCGGTTACACCGGGGCCGAGCTCGTGCGGCTGCTTGCCCGCCATCCCAATGTCGAGATCCGGGCCGTCACCGCCGACCGCAAGGCAGGGCGCCCGATGGCCGAGGTCTTCCCGCATCTGGGCGGCGTGGCGCTGCCTGTGCTCTCTTCCATCGACGATACGGATTTCTCCGGGATCGAGGCGGTCTTTCTCGGTCTGCCCCACGGCACCACCCAGGAAGTGGTGGCGAAGCTGCCCGCGCACCTGAAGGTCCTCGACCTTTCGGCGGATTTCAGGCTGCGCTCGCTTGATGCCTACAAGCAATGGTACGGCCATGAACACCGCGCGCCCGAGCACCAGAAGCGGGCCGTTTACGGCCTGACCGAGCACGCGCGCGAAGCGATCAAGAAGACGAACCTGGTTGCCTGCCCGGGCTGCTATCCGACGGCGAGCATGATGCCGCTCATCCCGCTTTTGAAGGCGGGGCTGATCGAAAAGCACGACATCATCATCGATGCAAAGTCGGGCGTGTCGGGAGCGGGCAGGGCGGAAAAGGAAGCCAACCTGTTCGCCGAGGTGTCCGAAGGCATTCACGCCTACGGCATCGCCAATCACCGCCACGCGCCCGAGATCGAGCAGGGGTTGTCCGATGCCGCCGGTTCCGACGTGCTGGTCAATTTCACGCCGCACCTGATGCCGATGAACCGCGGCATCCTGGCAACGATCTATGTCCGGCTCTCAGGCAAGGCGACAGCCGATGACCTTCACGCGACGCTCGCGCGGGCCTATGCGGAGGAATATTTCGTACGTGTGCTGCCCAAGGGGGTTGCGCCGGCGACGCGGCACGTGCGCGGTTCGAACTTCTGCCTGATCGGAGTCTTCCCCGACAGGCTTCCGGGCAGGGCGATCCTCGTCTGTGCCATCGATAATCTGGTCAAGGGCGCCGCCGGTCAGGCGGTGCAGAACTTCAACCTCGTCTCCGGCCTGCCGGAGATCACGGCGCTCCAGCAGGAGCCGCTGTTCCCGTAAGGAAAGTATGCGAAATGGCTGCGCTCATCCGCCCGTTCCAGGGCAAGACTCCGAAGATTCACCCGTCTGCCTTCATCGCTGAAAACGCGGTCATCATCGGTGACGTCGAGATCGGCCCGGATTCGGGCATCTGGTACGGCGTCGTCATCCGTGGCGACGTCAACAGCATCCGCATCGGCGCCTGCACCAACATCCAGGACGGCACCGTGATCCACGTCGATGCGAAGGGCGAGCACTGGCATGGCATTCCGACGATCATCGGCGACAACGTCACCGTTGGTCACAAGGCGCTGCTGCATGCCTGCACCATCGAAAACAATGCCTTCGTCGGCATGGGCTCGATCGCGCTCGATGGTTCAGTGGTGGAAGAAGGCGCGATGCTGGCGGCGGGTGCCGTGCTGACGCCGAACAAGCGTATTCCCAAGGGCCAGATCTGGGCGGGATCGCCGGCCAAGTACTTCCGCGATCTGACCAAGGAGCAAACCGACTACTTCAAGGTTTCGGCCGATCATTACGCCTGGCTGGCCAAGCAGTACTAGTCGCGCTCTCAGGGCGTGACCGTCATGCCGCTGTATTGCAGGAATGACTTCAGCTTCAGGTCGCCGCGCACGACGTCGTCGATCAGGAATCGCATCAGTTCGTCGCAGCATTCCTGAAAATCATCTGGGCTGGACGCCTTCATGCAGGCTTCCTTGATTTCCTCGGCGCTGTCCATCAGCGTGCCGTGGTAGCCGACGTGTTTATCAACGTCTTCATAGCCGAGCGACCTGAGCATTTCTTCCTCGCGGCGGAAATGGTCCCGGGTATAGGCGAACAGCCGGTCGATCAGGGCAACGGTCGTGCCTGAGGAATAATTGGCGGCGACAGAATCCTCGACCAATTTCATCAGTTTGACGATGGTCCTGTGATCGCTGTCGATTTCCGG
>JAURLI010000052.1 GCA_030831315.1 Alphaproteobacteria bacterium | reverse complement strand
CGGAACTGCTCTACGACAAGACCAAGGCGCATTACCTCGGCAAGGAATACCGGAAGAAGCCGATCACCATGGACTGAGCGTCGTCCCGGCAAAATCGGGAACGCAAAAAAAGGGGCCCGGGTTTCGGGGCCCTTTTCGTTGGCCCTTTGAAGCAAATGCCGGAAATTGCGAAGCGAATGAAACCAAGGACTTAGGGCCTTGGGCGCCGCCCCCGAGGGGATCGGCAGAGATTAAAATATTTCTATTTTTATCAATAATTTACGCCGGAGTAAGGGGGGCCCTTTAAGGTGCGTGGACGTCTCACTTCCAGGGAAGACGACCATGCCTGATACGACCAACCCGAAGCGCCCGGCGGCACCACAAGTTCATAGCCCGCGGGAAGGTCCGCGGGTGCGGGATACGCAGTCTGAAGCGGCTGCGCGAGATTGCGCGCAAACGACAGCCCCTGCTCGTATAGGTAGACCTGGTAGCGGCTGGCGCCGGTCAGCGCCACCGGCAGCGCCGCGCCGCCATGCTTGGCGCTCCAGTAAGCGGCGGGGTTCCAGTTGCCGTTCCCCATCCGCTCCGCGGTGCCGGCGACGATATCGGCATCACGCGGGTAGCTGATGACGTTGGGCGCAGGGTTGCTGCCGTACAGATCGAACCGGGTATTGATGCCGTTCTTGACCTTTTCGGTCTTGGAACCGGTCGCCGTGGTCACATCGAGCGCGTAACAATCCTGGGGCTGCACCGCAGCGAGCGCGCCTTGAATGTCATTGGCGCCGACCGAACCATCGGGCAGGGCGAGTAGGCCGAAGTTGCCGGGCGCCCAGGCGCCGCCCCCTGCCTGACCTTCCTTGAGGATAATCTGACGGCCAAAATTGGCAGGAAGATTGGGATCGAGCGAAGGATCAAGTTCGCCCGGATTGCACATCATCAAGGGCGGCGCATGACAGATGAAGGGCTTCGGACCGGCGACGGCACGCGCGCCCATATCGGCAAAGGCAACGCCCGTGCCGCCGATGAAGCGCATCACCGGCTCGAACATGAAATTCACGCGCTTGGGGGTCAGGATCACCTCGATGAACTTGGCGTCGAGGTCTGATGCCGCCGCGACCGGGCTCGCCCCATAGGTGCTGTAGAAATTGATGGCGCCGACTGAAAGTTCGGTCCCGTTTCCGGCGATCGCCGACTGGGCCGCAATCGCGTCAACGGCGACGGCCTGGGCCCTCGCCCGCGCGCCGTCCTTGCCGTCGAGCTGTACCGCGCCGCCCATGGCACCCGCATCGGCCCGGTTCTGCATCTGGCTGCGCAGCACCGACATGCGGCCGATGTCCGTGCTCAAAGCCGCCATGCCCAGGGCAAGGGCCCCGAAAACCGCGCCATAGGCAAGAACGCCGCCTGATTCGTCGTGAAAGAGCGATTTCATGGCTGAACCTCCGTCTGCAGCGGACATTAGCCATCAAAAATGAACAGACAACTAAGTATTGATTGCGTTTTATTGGGTTAAATCTGCAATTTTATTTAAAATGCGCTGGGTACCGCCTAGCGGCACCGCTTCGCCCTCATGAATTCACGCAATTTATCGTCGGCTGAGACGCGCAAATTCCCAAGCCAAATCAGGCGGCCCCGGCCCTGTGGCGGCTGTTCCGTGATCACAGAGCATTTGCCCGAATCATTCCAACGAACAATGTAATAGGACGGGATTTCTTCCGTTCTGAAGGCCGCAATCAGGCCGATTGCACCACCGGACAGGAGCAGCAAAATCGCTGCGATAAGGCAGGTTTGGCCCGCAGAGAGGCGGGAAAAGCGGGAATCGACGGAGAGAACGCGCGAAGACAAAGCTGCAGCCCTTTTCAATAAAATTTTAGACAAATCGTATTCATTACTTGACTTTTACTTATGCCTGTCATTTTTTTTATTTTCAAGGGGTTTTGTCACGGAAAGTCCAATCCCCGTCGGAAGGCAATTGCCCAGCGCCCGGGAAGGCTCTAAACAACTGCCCATGACCATGAAGCTCTCCGGCCGCACCCCTGGCGAAGAGGCCGCCGCCAAAGATACCGCCCGCATCCTGCTCGACATCGGTGCCGTCAATTTCCGGCCCGAGCAGCCCTATATCCTAACCTCGGGCCGGGCCAGCCCTGTCTATATCGATTGCCGGCGCATCATCGCCTTTCCGGCCGAACGCACGCGCATCATCGGCCACGCGGTGGAGGCAATTAAGTCGGCCGGATCGGAAAAGGCCCTTCAGGCCGTCGCCGGCGGCGAAACCGCGGGTATCCCCTACGCCGCCTGGATCGCCGACCGCATGAACCTGCCGATGCTCTACGTCCGCAAGGAACCGAAGGGCTTCGGACGCATGGCGCAGATCGAAGGCCACATGCCCGAAGGCTGCCACGCGCTACTGGTCGAAGACCTTGCTACCGACGGCGGATCTAAGGTCAATTTCGTCAATGCCATCCGCAAGGCCAATGGCACCGTCGACCGCGTGTTCGTGGTTTTCTACTACGGCATATTCCCAGAAGCGCTCGGCTCGCTCGAAGGTCTCGGCGTCAAACTCGTCTGGCTCGCAACCTGGGCCGATGTGATCGAGGCCGCCGCCGAAGGCAAGTACTTCGACGCGGGCAAGATCGCCGACGTCCGTGCTTTCCTCGACGACCCCCACGGCTGGTCCGCCGCCCACGGCGGAAAGGGCAAATAGGCCCACCTGCTGGCGCGCGAGCCTTTTCGCCGTTACTCTGCCCCTGTCCAGTCCAGGGGATTCAGCATGAACAGATTCATCCGTGCTTCGGTCGCCGTCCTTGCGCTGCTCGTCGCCGCCGCATGCGGCGACGACACGAAGAAAAGCCGCGACACGCTGGTCATCGGCATGACCCAGTATCCGGCGACCCTCAATCCGAACATCGAATCCATGCTGGCCAAGACCTATGTCCTGGCCATGGCCAACCGGCCGATGACCCACGTGGATGCGTCGTGGAACCGTATCTGCGCGCTCTGCGAAACCCTGCCGACGCTGGAGAACGGGTTGGCAAAGCCGGAAAAGCTCGCCGGCGGCAAGACCGGCGTCGCCGTCACCTATACCCTGCGCCGCGATGCCAAATGGGGCGACGGAACGCCCGTCACGACGAAGGATGTCGCCTTCACCATCGAGGTCGGCAAGCATCCGGCATCGGGTGTCGCCGACGGCGAAGTCTATCGCCGCATCCTGAGCGTCGAGATCAAGGACGACAAGACTTTCACCCTGCACATGGATCGCCTGACCTACCAGTACAACGCGCTCGATTCCCTCAACCTGCTGCCCGCCCATATCGAGCGCAAGAATTTCGCCGACCCCAAGGAATACCGGCTACGCACCGCATTCGATACCGACAGCACGAACCCCGGACTTTACTGGGGGCCTTACCGCGTCGCGGAGAAGCAGACGGGATCGCGCATCGTGCTGGAACCGAATCCACATTGGGCGGGAAAAAAGCCGCACTTCCGCAAGATCATCGTGCAGGTCATCGAGAACACGGCGGCACTTGAAGCCAACCTGCTGTCGGGCTCCATCGACTACATCGCGGGCGAGCTGGGGCTGTCGCTCGATCAGGGCATCGCCTTCGCCAAGCGCCACGGCGCCAAATTCGACATCAATTTCAAGCCGGGACTGGTTTACGAGCACCTCGACCTCAATCTTGAGAACCCGATCCTCAAGGACGCCCGGGTGCGAAAGGCACTGATCCTTGCCCTCGACCGGCAGGCGATCACAGACAAGCTGTTCGAGGGCCGCCAGCCCGTCGCCGACAGCTTCGTCAATCCGCTCGACTGGATACATGCCAAGGACACGCCGAAATACGCGCGCGATCTGGCGCGTGCAGGCGCCTTGCTCGACGAGGCAGGCTGGAACAAGCGCGGCGCCGACGGCATCCGCGTGAACACGAAGGGCGAGCGCCTTTCTCTTGAGTTGATGACCACCGCCGGCAACCGCACCCGCGAGCTGGTGCAGCAGGTCCTGCAAAGCCAGTGGCGGGAAGCGGGCGTGGAAATCCGGATTCGCAACGAACCGGCCCGCGTCTTTTTCGGCGAGACCGTGACCAAGCGACGCTTTACCGGCATGGCGATGTTCGCCTGGCTGTCGGCGCCCGAGAGCGTGCCACGCCTGACGCTCCACAGCACCCACATCACGCGGGCCGGAAACAACTGGTCGGGGCAGAATTACACGGCTTATGCGAACCCCGAGGTGGACCGTCTGCTCGATGCCATCGAAACCGAGCTCGACCGGGAAAAACGCCGCGCGCTGTGGGCGCAGTTGCAGAAAACCTATGCCGGGGACCTGCCGGTCATCCCCCTGTTCTTCCGCGCGGACCCGTTCATCATTCCGAAGTGGTTAACGGGCGTGGTGCCGACCGGGCACCAGGATCCCACGCCTTATTGGGTTGAAAACTGGGGTGTAAAGCCGCAGTAGAATTTGATCATTCTCAAGGCCCCGGCAGCGGGGTAGTCTGCCCGCGCCGTACAATCAAAAAGGATCGCGCCCAATGACCGAACGCCGCAGGTTGAGCGACAAGATTCTCGAAGCCCATTTCCATGCCTGCGAAGTGGGGCGGGTCGATGTTGCCGAGGTCCTGTTGAAGGCACTCGAGGTCGAAATCACCGCCTTCGGTGGCATTCGCCATGAGAACCGGGACAACACCGAAATGCTGGAAACGGCTTTTGCCGCTCTTGAAAAGGCCCGAAACAAGGCCTGACGCCGGAACCAAGCCGCCCGGTGGACAGCGCGGCCGATCCGTAGCACCTTCGACGCCATGATCAATGCCGGCGTCGCCCCTCCCGCCCTTGAAGTCGAAGACCTTGCCGTCGTCTTTCCGACGCGCCGCGGCGATGTGCTGGCCGTCGCAGGGGTGAGCTACGCCATCGGCCGCGGGCGTACCCTTGGCATCGTCGGTGAATCGGGTTCCGGAAAATCGATGACGGCCCTTGCCGTCATGGGCCTTCTGCCCGCGCCGGGCCGCATGACATCGGGCCGGATACATGTCGGCGGCGATCTCGTCAGCGGGCTTGGCGAAGACGACATGACCCGCATCCGCGGCGAACGCATCGGCATGATCTTTCAAGAGCCGATGACGGCCCTCAACCCCGTCTTCTCCGTCGGCGCGCAGATCGCGGAAGCATGGTCGCTACACCGCAAGGCGGGGCGCGCGGAAGCGCGCGACGCGGCACTTGCCCTTCTCGATCGTGTACGCATTCCCGAACCCTCCCGCCGCTACGACGATTACCCGCACCAGATTTCGGGTGGCCAGCGCCAGCGCGCCATGATCGCGATGGCGCTGGCCTGCAAGCCGGAGGTCCTGATCGCCGACGAGCCGACGACGGCGCTCGATGTCACCATTCAGGCGCAGATCATCGAACTGCTGCTCGAAATTCAGTCCGAGATGGGCATGGCGATCCAGTTCATCAGTCACAATCTCGGCGTGATCTCTGAAATCGCCGACGATGTCGCAGTGATGTACGCGGGCAGGATCGTCGAATACGCGCCCTCATCACGGCTCTTCGAATCGCCGCGCCATCCCTATACCCGGGCGCTGATCGCCACCATCCCGCGCGTCGGCGCCCACGACACACGCCTGCCCGCCATCGGCGGCCAGGTTCCCCATCCGCTGGCCCTGCCGCCGGGCTGCCCGTTTTCGGACCGCTGCCCGCTGGCCGACGACGACTGCAGGAAGGCGGTCCCGCAACTGACGACCCAAGGCGATGCCCACCGCGTCGCCTGCATCAAGGCGGAGGCGACATGACGGCCCCGCTTCTTTCCGCCGAAGGGCTGTTCAAGCATTTCCCCCTGCGTGGTGGCCTTTTCGGGCGACGCGCAGGCAAGGTCCATGCCCTGAACGGCATCGACTTCGCCATTTGGCCCGGGCGCACGCTGGCGCTGGTCGGCGAATCGGGCTGCGGCAAGACCACCGCCGCCCGTGCCGTGGCGGGACTGATTCGTCCCGATGCCGGTCGCCTGCTGTTCAGGGGCAAAGACGTTGCAACTGCGTCCGGCAACGACCGCAAATCCGCCCGCCGCGCGATGCAGATGGTGTTTCAGGATCCCTACGGATCCCTCAACCCTCGCTTGAACGTCAATGCCATCGTCGCCGAGCCCCTTGTCATCCATGGCATCGGCGACGGCGCGGCGCGGCGCGATCGGGTGGCCGAAGTGCTAGCGCAGGTCGGGATCGATCCGCGCGACGGCGAGCGCTACCCCCATGAATTTTCCGGCGGCCAACGCCAGCGCATCGCCATCGCGCGCGCGCTCGCGCCCGAACCGGAACTGATCATCGCCGACGAGCCGCTGTCCGCACTCGATGTCTCGATCCAGAGCCAGGTATTGAACCTGCTGAAGGATATCCAGGCGGCGCGAGGCCTCGCCTTCCTTTTCATCACCCACGATCTTGCCGTGGTCGATTATTTTGCCGACGAGGTTGCGGTCATGTACCTCGGCCATATCGTCGAGCGCGCGCCGCGCGCGGCCCTCTTCGCCGCGCCGCGCCATCCCTATACGCGGACGCTGCTGGCGGCTGCGCCGAGGCCGGGCGGCGGCAAGCGCAGGCCGGGTGCCGTGCCCGCGGGCGAAGTGCCGAGCCCGATCGACCCGCCCGCAGGCTGCCCGTTTCACCCGCGCTGCCCCCGCGCCGTTTCCGCCTGCCGCGAGACGATGCCAATCCTTTCCGGCGGGGACCATGCCTTCGCCTGCCACAATCCGGAACCCGTGCCATGATTCGCTATATCCTGCAAAGGCTGGGCGAATCGGCGGCGGTCATCGCGCTGATGTCTTTCGTCATCTACGCGCTGATCGGGCTGATGCCGGGCGACCCCATCGACCTGATGATCAATTCCGATCCGCGCCTGACGCCGGCCGATGCCGCGCGGCTCCGCGCCGTCTACGGCCTCGATCGGCCGCTGGTCGACCGCTATCTGAGCTGGGCCGCGGCAGCAATCGGCGGCGATTTCGGAAATTCGCGGCTGCACGTGCGCCCCGTCCTCGACGTCATGCCCGGGTTCCTTCTCAATACCGTCAAGCTGATGGGCCTTTCCTTCATCCTGTCCGTCGCCATCGCCATACCTGCCGGCGTCATCGCCGCGCGCCGCCAGAACAGCCGCCTCGATCACGTCATCAACCTTCTGTGCTTCGCGGGGATCTCGGTGCCGGTGTTCTGGCTCGCCCTGATGCTGATCATCCTGTTCTCGGTGATGATGCCGATCCTGCCGGCGTCGGGTATCGCCTCCGTCGGCGGCGGGGGCGGCATTATGGACGCGGCGCGACACCTCGTTCTGCCGGTGGCGACCCTGACCATATTCTCGGTCGGCTCCTACACCCGCTTCGTGCGCGCCGCGATGATCGAGGTCCTGCGCCAGGACTACATTCGCACCGCCCGTGCCAAGGGGGCGGGACCCTCGCGCATCGTCTGGGTCCATGCGCTTCGCAACGCGATGATCCCGGTCGTCACCGTCATCGCGCTGTCCTTCGGAACGCTATTTTCAGGGGCGCTGATCACCGAGACGATGTTCGCCTACCCCGGCATGGGCAAGCTCATCTACGATTCGATCATGGGCAACGATTACAACATGGCTCTGGTGACGTTGCTGTTCGCCACCGCCGTGACGCTGGCCGCCAACCTGCTCGCCGACCTCGCCTATGCCTGGCTCGATCCGCGCATATCCTATGCAGCCGGCGAAGGAGCGCGGCCATGACCGACATCGTCCGGCCCACCGCGCCCCCCGACGGCATGCTGATACTGTTCGCGCGCCGCTTTGCCGATCACCGGCTGGCGCTCGCCTCCCTCGTCGTTCTGCTCGCCCTGGCGCTGCTTGCCGCCGCCGCCCCCGCCGCCGAATGGCTGCTCGGCGTCAGCGCCAACTCGGTCAACCTGACCATCCGCTTCGCGCCGCCGTCCCTCGCGCACCCCTTTGGCACCGACGAGCTTGGGCGCGACCTGTTGGTGCGCCTCCTCTATGGCGGGCGCATCTCGCTTGCCGTCGGCATCGCGGCGGCACTCGCCTCTGCCGTCATCGGCACCATTATCGGGCTTCTTGCCGGATATTACGGCGGCAAGCTGGATGCGCTGTTGATGCGCCTCACCGACGGCGTCATCGCGCTGCCGCTCTTGCCGCTCCTGATCGTGCTGGCGGCCGTGGACCTGACCAAGATCGGCCTGCCCGCGGAACTCGCGCGCGACCCCGACGTCAGCCTCTACCGCATGGTCGTGATCATCGCGCTTGTCAGCTGGACGACCGTCGCACGCCTCGTGCGCGGGGCAACGCTCAGCGTGCGCGAGCGCGAATTCGTCCTTGCCGCGGCGGCCTGCGGCGCGGGGCCGCTGCGCATCATGGCCGTCCATATCCTGCCCAACGTGGTCTCGCCGATCATCGTCGCAACGACCCTTTCGGTCGGCAACGTGATCTTGCTGGAATCGGTGTTGAGCTTCCTCGGCCTCGGCATTCAGCCGCCGATCGCGAGCTGGGGCAACATGCTGACGGGTGCGCAGGAGCTGATCTGGTCGGCGCCGCAACTCGTGTTCTGGCCTGGCGCGCTGATCTTCGCCACGGTCATCGCCTTCAACTTCCTGGGCGATGGCATGCAGGACGCGCTCGATCCGCGCGCCATCACGCGCTAGCGCGAGAGGAAGATCGGAACCGTCATGGCCTCGAGGATGCGCCGCGTGACGCCGCCGAACACAAGCTCACGCAGACGGAACGACCCATACGATCCCATCACCATGAAGTCGGCACTGAAGGCAGCGATCTGCTTGAGAAGTTCGTCTCCCACCTGAGAACGGTCGGAGATGTTCACCTGCACGACCTCGCCATGAATATTGTGGCGGGCAAGGTGCGTGGCGATATCGGCGCCCGGCAATTCGCCGTGGCCCATGATGCCCGGTTCCGGATTGATCACGAGGATACGCACATCGGACGCCGCTTCGAGGATCGGCAGCGCGTCGTTGGCCGCGCGCGCGGCAGCCCGGCTCGCGTTCCACGCGACCAGTACGCGTTCGCCCGCGCGTTCGAACGAACCCGCCGCAGGCACGACGATGGCGGGGCGACCGACGTCGAGCACGACATGATCGGGCAATTCCGGTGCGGCGCCCGCGTCGAGACGATCCTTCATGCGCTGGCCGAGAACAACCACATCGGCATAACGCGCATGCAAGGTCACCATTTCAGGGACCGCGCCTTCGGCCTGACGCCATTCGGCCGCGATACCCGCCGCCTGAATGCGGGCGTCGAACACGGCCTTCGCCTGGGCCGCCGATTCGCGCATGAACTTGTCGTGGGCCTCGATCAGCTCGGGGCCGAGATCGGCTTCGGTGTACTGGTGGATCGGCGCGATGGCGACGACGTAGAGGGCGGCCAGATGGGCGCCGTGCTTTCGCGCCAGATGTATGGCGTAATCGAGCCGCGCCGGCGCCGCCGGGGAGGAGTCCATATGTACCAGAATGTCTTTCAACGCCATGACGAGCCTGCTTCCCTGTGATTTATCGTTAAGGCTTGGATCGGGCTGCTGGAAAAGGATACTCTCAAGCCCCCCGCCAGCGCCAGCGCCACTTTCCGGACAAGCCCGGAGGCCCCGGCTGCAGCCGGGGCTGCCTTGCCGGTAGCGTCAAATTGCGCTAGCAAGGCAGGTCTTTAACCGGAGATTTTCATGGCCAAGCAGCCCGGCTCAACATCAAAAATCTGGCCCGTCCTTCTGGCGGGCGGCACCGGTACGCGCCTATGGCCGATGTCGCGCGGGCTGTTCCCAAAACAGTTCATGGCGCTGGTGTCTTCGGAATCGATGCTGGCGGAAACAGCGCAACGGCTGAGCGGCGATGGCTTCAACGCGCCCATCGCCATCGTCAATGACGAGCATCGCTTCATTGCCGGCGAACAGTTGCGCGATGCCGGCACGCCGGCCGAGGCCATCGTGCTCGAGCCCGTCGGACGCAACACAGCACCTGCCGCTGCAATCGCCGCGCTGATGGTGATCGAGCGCGATCCCGAGGGCGTCATGTTGCTGGCACCGGCCGATCATGTCATCGCCGACAGGAACGCGTTCTCACGCGCGGTTCAGACGGCGCTGCCCGCCGCCCGCGAAGGCCACATGGTCACCTTCGGCATCAAGCCGCTGCGCGCGGAAACCGGATACGGTTACATCGAGCGCGGCGAAGCCATCACCGGACAGAAGGGCTGTTACGACTTCGTGCGCTTCACGGAAAAACCCGATTCGGAAACTGCCGGGACATATCTGGCCTCGGGACGGCACTTCTGGAATTCCGGCATCTTCCTGATGCGCGCCCAGAGCCTGATCGAGGAAATGGAGCGCCACCAGCCCGCCGTCCTCAAGGCCGCGCGCACCGCCCTTTCCAGCGCCACGCGCGATCTCGACTTTACCCGTCTCGATGCCAAGGCCTTCGGCGCTTCGCCCAACATCTCCATCGACTATGCGGTGATGGAAAAGACCGACAAGGGCGTGATCGTGCCGACCGACATGGGGTGGTCCGATGTCGGCTCCTGGGCGGCGCTGTGGGAAATCAGCAAGAAGGATGCCGAGGGCAACGTGCTGCGCGGGGACGTCATGGTCCGCGACGTTACCGGCGCCTACGTGCGCAGCGAAAAGCCAATGGTCGCGGTGCTCGGCCTCGACAACGTCGTCGTGGTTGCGACCGACGACGTCGTGCTGGTCGCCTCCAAGGACGCGGCGCAGGACGTCAAGACCGTGGTCGAAAAACTTTCACGCGACGGGCGTCCGGAACCGGTGGCCCATACCACGGTGTTCCGTCCCTGGGGCACCTACCGTTCCGTCGACGATGGCAAGAACTTCCAGGTCAAGCGTATCACCGTCAATCCGGGCGGCAGGCTGAGCCTGCAAAAGCACGCAAAGCGGGCCGAGCACTGGGTCGTGGTCGGCGGCATCGCCACGGTCACCTGCGACGGCAAGGAACAGCAGGTAAAGGTCAACGAGTCGGTCTACATCCCGATCGGCACGGCCCATCGCCTTGAAAACAAGACGAAGGAACCGCTTTACCTGATCGAGGTGCAGTCGGGCGCTTATCTCGGCGAAGACGACATTGAACGCCTCGAAGACGCCTATGGCCGGGACTAGGCCGCCGGGCGGAAATCCCAACAGCCTCTCCGCGCGCGACGTCCGCGCCGTCCTGCATCCCTATACCAACCTCCGTACCCATGAGACGGCAGGCCCGCTGGTAATCACCCGCGGCGAAGGCGTACGCGTCTTCGACGATGCGGGCCGGGATTATATCGAGGGCATGGCCGGATTGTGGTGCTGCGCGCTCGGCTTTTCGGAAACCCGGCTCGCCGATGCCGCCGCGCGCCAGATGCGCGAATTGCCCTTCTATCACCTGTTCGGCGGCAAGAGCCACCCGCCGGCCATCGAACTGGCCGAGCGACTGCTCGCCATGGCGCCGGCACCCTTTGCCCGCGTGTTCTTCGCCAATTCCGGATCGGAAGCCGTCGATACCGCGGTCAAGCTCTGCTGGTATGCGAACAATGCGCTGGGCCGCCCGCGCAAGAAGAAGATCATCGCCCGCAAGCGCGCCTATCACGGCGTTACCATTGCCGCGGCTTCGCTTACCAACCTGCCCGCCAACCAGACCGGCTTCGACCTGCCGCTCGCGCCGATGCTGCAGACCGGCTGCCCGCATTTCTATCGCGAAGGCCGCGCGGGCGAGAACGAGGATGCCTTTGCCCGCCGCCTTGCCGCGGAACTGGAAGACCTGATCGTCCGCGAAGGTGCCGACACCATCGCCGCCATGATCGCCGAACCCGTGATGGGCGCGGGCGGCGTCATCGTGCCGCCGGAAAACTATTTCCGCTATGTCCAGCCGGTGCTGAAGAAGCACGAAATCTGGCTGATCGCCGACGAAGTCATCTGCGGCTTCGGGCGTACCGGCAACATGTTCGGCTGCCAGACGTTTTCGATCGAGCCCGACATGCTGGTGCTGGCCAAGGCCCTGTCGTCGGGATACGCCCCCATCTCGGCGCTGCTGGTCAGCGGCCCGATCTACGAAGCCCTTGCCGACAAAAGCGCCGAGATCGGAACTTTCGGCCATGGCTTCACATACTCCGCTCATCCTCTGCCCGCCGCCGTCGCCCTCGAAACCCTCAGGATCTACGAAGAGCGCGACATCGTCGCCCAGGTGCGGTCCGTGGCGCCGCACTTCCAGAAGCGGCTTCACGCCTTCGCCGACCACCCGCTGGTTGGCGAAGCGCGCGGTATCGGGCTTATCGGCGCCATCGAACTGGTCGCCGACAAGACAACAAAGGCGCCGTTCCCGGCCGCGGCCACTGCCGGGGCCAAGCTGGCCCGGGCCTCCCAGGAAGCCGGGCTCATTCACCGCGCCATGGGCGATTCCCTTGCCTTTTCCCCGCCCCTGATCATTTCCGAAGCCGAGATCGACCTGCTGTTCGACCGTTTTGGCGCGGCGCTTGAGGCCGTGCGGCCGGATTTGGCATGACCTGTTTGGGGATGACCCGGCAAGGTTAATTAGGTATTAAGCTGATCGGCCTAGTATGGCGCCTGCGCGGCCCGCCGGGGCCGGGTGGCAGGGGCCGAAGCCTCTGTGTTAAATTGCAAATCAAGGCGCTGCGAAGCGCCGGGGTCATGAGCCCGGGACCAGGGATATGGATTACGAACGCCATTTCGAAAAGGCCATCGCGCGTCTGAAGGCGGAGGGCAATTACCGCGTCTTCGCCGACATCGAACGCCGGGCCGGCGACTTTCCCCGCGCCGTCCGCCATGTCACCGAAGGCGACCGCGATACCGTCCGCGACGTCGTCGTCTGGTGCTCCAACGATTATCTCGGCATGGGCCAGCACCCCGCCGTCATCGCCGCCATCGAGGATGCCGCCCGCCGTTCCGGCGCCGGCGCCGGCGGCACCCGCAATATTTCGGGAACCAACCATTACCACGTGCTGCTCGAGCGCGAACTGGCCGACCTGCACGGCAAGGAAGCGGCACTGATCTTCACCTCGGGTTACATCTCCAACGAGGCAACCCTCAGCACCCTCACCCAGATCCTGCCCGGCTGCATCATCTATTCCGATGCGCTGAACCACGCCTCCATGATCCAGGGCATCCGCCATTCGGGATGCGAAAAACGCATCTTCCGCCACAACGACGTCGATCACCTCGCTCGCCTGATGGCGACCGACGATCCGGCCGCACCCAAGCTGGTCGCATTCGAATCGGTCTATTCGATGGATGGCGACATCGCCCCCATCGCCGAGATCTGTGCGGCGGCCCGCGCGGCGAACGCCATAACCTATCTCGACGAAGTTCACGCAGTCGGCATGTACGGCCCGCACGGCGGCGGCATCGCCGAACGCGACGGCGTCATGGATCAGGTCACGGTGATCGAAGGCACGCTGGCCAAGGCCTTCGGGGTCATGGGCGGCTATATCACCGGTAGCGCGGCGCTGGTCGATACCGTGCGCTCCTACGCCCCGGGTTTCATCTTCACCACTGCCCTGCCGCCCGCCGTGGCCGGTGCGGCGCTTGCCAGCGTGCGCCACCTCAAGGCCTCCGGCGCGGAACGCGAGCGCCACCAGGAACGTGCCGCCACCCTCAAGCGCCTGCTGCGCGAAGCCGACCTGCCGGTGATGGACAGCCCGTCGCATATCGTGCCGCTGCTGGTGGGCGATCCGCGCCTGTGCAAGCTCGCTTCCGACGAACTGCTCGACCGGCATGGCATCTACATCCAGCCGATCAACTACCCGACCGTGCCGCGCGGCACCGAACGCCTGCGCATCACGCCGACGCCGCTTCATACCGATGCGATGATGCGCGACCTTGTCGCCGCTCTGCGCGAGGTCTGGGCGCGGCTGGAGATCACGACCCGCGCCTCGGCCGCCTGAGGCGCGCGAAAACAATTCCTGGGGAGCCGCGGGAGCCATGTATCCCGACCATTCGCTCATGCCGAAGGAGGCGATCCGTCTCGCAGCACTCGGCATGCTTGCGGAAAAGCCGCTGGCCTATGCCCAGCTCGCCTCGGCCATCCGTGACTTCACCAGCCACATCATGGGGCCGAACCTCGATCTCATGGGGACATCGATCCAGCTGATCGCAGCCGAAGGCCTGATTGCGCCCGTCGGCGGCGGCACCTGGCGGGGTGAAGCCATCGGACCCGATACCCGCCTTGCCATCACCGACGAAGGCCGACGCAGCCTTGATGCCTTGCTGCTGGCCGCAGTGCGTACCCCCTTCAACGACATCAACAAGCTCGTCGTAGCGCTCAAGATGCGATTTCTCGGTCTTCTTACGCCTGCGCAACGAACCGAGCAGATCGCCCTGATCGGGCAGGCGCTGGAAAGCGAAATCGCCCGGCTTTCGTCACTGCGCGCTCGACCCAGCGACGAGGCCGAGGCCGGAGACGCGCTGATTGCCTGGCTCGATCACGACATCGGACAGCTCATGGCGAGCCTCGACTGGTTTCGCGCGCTCGCCCTTGATACCGGGACGGATAAGTCCTGACGGCGCGCGGCGCCATCCTTCGCTTCGGGCTGGCGGCAATCTTCGCCGCGGTCACAACCCTGACCGCAATGGCGCAAGGCACGCCCGGCCCCGCCCGCAAGGTCGACCTCGAACTGATCCTGATGGTCGACGCATCGGGCAGCATCGACGACAACGAATACGAACTGCAGCGTCAGGGCTATGCGCGCGCCTTTCGCAACCCGCGCGTGGTCTCGGCGATCGGCAACGGCCCGCTTGGGCGCATCGCCGTCGCCTATGTGGAATGGACCGGTCCCTTCCTCCAGGTTCCGATTACCGGTTGGACGGAACTTTCAGATCCCCTCTCCATCGAGCAATTCGTCCAGAAACTGGAAACGGTGCCGCGCCAGCTGTTCAGCGGCGGTACCGCGGTCGGCCACGCGATCCTTTATGGTGCCAAAGCCCTTTCGGAAAACCGCTTCGAGGGAACGCGGCGGGTCATCGATATTTCCGGCGACGGCCCGAACAATCGTGGCATCTCGGCGGCTTTCGGACGCGACCAGGCGACGGCACAAGGCATCACCATCAACGCCCTTCCCATTCTCAGCGACTTTCGCAGCCTCGATGTATATTACCTCGACAACGTCATCGGCGGACCGGGCGCGTTTTCGATCCCCGCGCGCGGCTTCAAGGATTTCAATGCCGCGATCCTGACCAAGCTGATCCGCGAGATCGCCGGCGTCAGCGATCCCTCGCCGGTGGAAGCGGCGGGCCGACCCTGAAAGTCTCTAGAAAATGTGCTGGGCGCCGGTCACGAAGATCTCCGTGCCGGAAACGTATCCCGATCCATCGCTGCACAGGAAATAGATGACCTTGGCGACCTCTTCGGGGGTGCCAAGGCGTTCAAGCGGAATACGGGGGATCAGCGCCTCGGTATCGGGCGACAGCATGTCGGTAGCGATTTCCCCCGGCGCGATGGCATTCACGCGCACGCCGAGCGCGCCGAATTCCGACGCCATTTCGCGGGTCAATGCCGACAGCGCCGCCTTGGACACGCTGTAGGCGGATCCGGCGAAGGGGTGGATGGCGTGACCGGCGATGGAGGTGACGTTGACCACCGCACCGCGCGCCCGATGCAGCGCCGGGGCAAACCCGCGCGCGAGCCTGAGCGGCGCAAACAGGTTGAGCTCGAACACCTCTTTCCAGGCGACGATATCGCCGTTAAGGCAGCCCAGCCGTTCCCGGTACGGCGTTTTCGGCGACACGCCGGCGTTATTGACCAGCGCCATCAGCGGCGCGCCGTCCAGCATGTCGAGGGCCTCCGACACGAAACGGTCCTGATCCGCCGGTTTCGACAGGTCGCAGCTGATATGACCCTGCCAGTTGGGTTCGACCTCGCAGGCCTCGGGCACGCCTTCGCGCGAGCAGGTAATGACGCGCCAGCCATCGGCCGCGAACATGCGCGCGGCCGCATGGCCGATACCCCGGCTCGCACCGGTCACGACAACAGTTTTTGAAGGTGTCTCTGAAGCCATTGGCTAAGGATAGAGAACTTCCCGCCTCGCCGCCAGCCCCCGCTAGGCGACGCTGACCACGCGGAAGGGATGGATTTCCCCATCATGGCCGGTCAGCGACACATATTCGCCGACCTTGAACGTGTGGTCCTCGAAGCGAAAGAAGGGCTCGTCATCCTCTTCGCCGGGGGCATAGGAAAACGCCCAGGTCCGGTGGCGGGTATGAACCAGAAAGCCGTCTTCGGGATCGTCCTCGCCCCAGAAACGGTGCACCGTGCAGCGGTCCTTCGCTGCGCGCCAGCCCTCGACATCGATGTGGCCGGAAGCATCGAGCGGCAACGAGAACTCATAGCCGTGGCGGGCGCTTCCTTCCGGAAATTCACTGGTGCGTGCAAGTTCCAGGCGGATTTTCTTGAAAGACACGGGGACGAAACTCCTTGCTGTCTTGCGATCAGTGAACCATCAGCACCGGCAACCGCGCCGACGCGAGGGCATGCTCGGTGACGCCGCCGAAGATCAGTTCGCGTACCCGGCTGTGGCTGTAGGCACCCATGACCAGAAGATTGGCGCCAGCCTTGGATGCGGCGGCGGTGATCGCCTTGCCCGCGTCGGCACCCGCCTTGACGGAAACACCCTTGGCCTTGACGCCGTGGCGGGCGAGATAGGCGAGGATCGACTTCTGGTTTATCGCGCCGCCGTCGGTCGCGGAAATCACCGTGACCTTGGCTGCCCGGGTGATGAAGGGCAGCGCCGCAGCGACCGCCTTGCTCGATTCCAGGCTGTCGTTCCACGCGATGGCGACATTGCTGCCGATACTTGCAGACGCCTTCGACGGCACGACGAGAACCGGCCGGGCGGTCGACATCAGCGCCACTTCGGCAACGACGCGAACGCCCACATCCCTGGCGCTGCTTGCACGACGCACCACGATGAGGTCGGCGAAACGCCCACGGTCCTCGATCGCGACATCGACAGCCGCCTGAATTTCCTGATAGCGCGACTTCACGCCCTTGGCCTTTGCGGCAGCTGCGTCGTAAGCCTTGCGGGAAGCCTGCGCCGAAGTCTTGGCGCGCTTCTCGGATTGGGCAAGAACTTCTTCGATGAGCTGCGGCGAGACCGCCTCGCCGACGAGATCGCCGAGCGCGCGGGTCGGATCACCGCCGAGATGCGCAACGTCCACCTCTGCCCCCAGCGATGCGGCAACGCCCATCGCCGCGCCGATGATCGACTGGGCGCCCTCGGAATCCGCAAGCGGCACGAATACGACTTTAATAGGCATGGCTGTCCTCCCTCGATGCGGCACATCGGCCGCGCAACCCTTCTTGCAAGCAAGAGTATATTTTTTATCTGGATAAGGTAAGGCCCCTAAACAAGGGCAAAGTCGAAAATATGACCAAAGTTACTTGCGGTTCTCGCCGTCGAAAACCGCCCGATGCTCCATGATTCCTTCCGGATCCTGGTGAATGATCACGCCGCTGCCCGGGAAAGCAGCCCGGACCTTGGCCTCGACATCGTCCGAAATCTCGTGGGCGCGCATCAACGAAATGCTCTGGTCAAGTTCCAGATGGAACTGGATGAACGAACGCGGCCCGGCCGAGCGGGTGCGCAGGTCATGGATGTCCCTGACCTCGGGATGGGCCATGGCGATGGCGACGACCCGGTCGCGGTCTTCCTGGTTAAGCTCGCGGTCCATCAACTCATGCAAAGCGCCCATCGCGATGGCGCGCGCATTCCACAGCAGGTAAGCGGCGATGCCGATGCCGAACAGCGGATCAAGATAATTGACCCCGAAATTCGCGCTGATCAGCAAAGACAGGATGACGCTGCCGTGGATCAGAACGTCACCCTTGTAATGAAGCGAATCGGCATTGATCGCGAGCGATTTCGTCCGCTTGACGACATGGCTCTGGAACATGACGAGGCCGATGGTGGCGATGATCGAAAACACCATCACCCCGATGCCGATGCCGTGGCGGGTTATGGCCGTCGGGGCGACCAGACGGTCAATCGCCTCGATGACCAGGAACAGCGACGAACCCGCAACGAAGGCCGCCTGCCCCAGCCCGGCAAGCGGTTCGGCCTTGCCGTGGCCGAAGCGGTGTTCGGTATCTGCGGGCTTCAGCGCGTTGCGTACCGCAAAAACATTGACCAGCGAAGCGCCCGCGTCCATCAGCGAATCAATCAGCGTCGACAGCACGCTGACCGAGCCGGTCATGGCGAAAGCCACGCCCTTGGCGGCGATCAGTGTCGTCGCCACGGCGACGGACGCCATTGTCGCCACGCGCAACAGGCGCGCCGTTTCCGGCTTGATCTGATCGTAGGAGCGCGACGAGTGCGAGACGGTCATGGATAGAGCCTCGACACGCTCCAGCCCTTGCCTTCGCGCTCGAACAGGATGCGCTCGTGCAGGCGGAACGGCCGGTCAAGCCAGAACTCGATTGCCTGCGGCACCACGCGGAAACCCGACCAGTGCGGCGGACGCGGCACGGGGGCGCCGTCGAACTTCAGGCTGAAATGCGCGAAGCGCTTTTCCAGATCGAACCGCTCGCCCATCTTCTCGGACTGGTGCGAGGCCCATGCCGCGATCTGGCTGTCACGCGGGCGGGAGGCGAAATAGGCGTCGGCTTCCGCCTCGGTCACGATCTCGGTCACGCCGTCGATGCGCAGCTGGCGCTTGAGGCTTTTCCAGTGAAAGGCGAGAGAGGCCTGCTGGCGTTCGCCGATCTCACGCCCCTTGCGGCTGTTGAAATTGGTGTAGAAAACGAAGCCGCGTTCGTCGCGACCCTTGAGCAGGACGAGACGGACCGCAGGAACGCCATCCTTGGTCGCCGTGGCACAGGACATCGCGTTGGCGTCGGGTTCCCCTGCCCAGGCTTCCTTCAGCCATTCGTCGAAAAGGGCGAGCGGGTCGGATCGTTCGAGCCGGGCTGTTCCTTCGTCCATCGTTCCTCACATCACGCGAATACGCGGTTACGGCTGCTTTTCTGGCCCTTTCTGCGGGGCCGTGGAATGAGCTAGAATTTACCCCAACGACGCCGGGGCTGCAGAATTTTTCTTGGCGCCGCGTCATGCAAACGATTCGCAGAAATATTCCGGTGCAAACCATGTTCCGCTGTTTCATCACGCGCGTCCTCATATGCGCCTTCGCCCTTGCGATGCCCGGCTGCGCCACGCAGAACGGACAGAATGGTGCCCGCGAAGATCGCACCGGCGAACAGATCGGCACCATCGTCGGCGCCATCGGCGGCGCCTTGCTGGGATCGCGCGTGGGGCGCGATCGCGTCAGCACCCTCGGCACGATCGCCGGCGGCATCATGGGTTCCTGGGCAGGCGGACGCCTTGGGCGCATGTTCGATGAACGCGACCGCCAGATGCAGAAACAGGCTGCCGACGACGCCATGCGCGCACCCGTCGGCAAATCAGTATCCTGGTCCAATCCCGAAAGCGGGAATTCCGGCACCGTCACGCCGCTGCGCGAGGCCGTGCGCCCCACCGACGGCGCGACCTGCCGCGACTTCGAGCAATCCGTCGCCACCAAGGACGGACGCGTCGCCACCGAGCGCGGCACTGCCTGCCGCGCCGCCGACGGCACATGGCGCGTCGCGGGCTAGGCCGAAATACGGCCCGCCGGCGCGGTTTGATCGCTCCCGCCTTTCGTGTAGGATGCGCCGCAATCGAAAAGCCTTGGGCCTGACCGGCCCGGGCCTTCAGTTAGAGGGGTTCAAA
Organism: Alphaproteobacteria bacterium; assembly: GCA_030831315.1. Taxonomy (GTDB): domain Bacteria; phylum Pseudomonadota; class Alphaproteobacteria; order SMXQ01; family SMXQ01; genus WHSO01. The sequence goes on along the minus strand of JAURLI010000052.1, from coordinate 84,833 downwards.
TGTCCGGATTGCTGGCGGGAAAGCGCGGCCTCGTCATGGGTGTCGCCAATGATCGTTCGATCGCCTGGGGTATCGCCAAGTGCGCTGCCGACAACGGCGCCAAGCTCGCCTTCAACTACCAGGGCGACAACCTGAAGAAGCGCGTCGAGCCGCTGGCCGCCCAGATCGGTGCCGATCTGGTCCTGCCCTGCGACGTGACCGACGGTGCTTCCATCGACCGGCTGTTCGCCGCAATCAAGGACAAGTGGGGCGGGCTCGATTTCCTGGTCCACTGCATCGCCTTTTCCGACAAGGAAGAGCTGACCGGCGGCTACATCGACACCAGCCCGGCGAACTTCGCGCGGACCCTGGACATTTCCTGCTACTCCTTCACGGCGCTCGCCAAGCGTGCCGCCGAACTGATGGGCGATACCGGCTCGATGGTGACGCTCACCTACTACGGCGCGGAAAAGGTCATGCCGCACTACAACGTCATGGGCGTCGCCAAGGCCGCACTCGAGGCGAGCGTCCGCGCGCTGTCGGTCGATCTCGGCAAGCGCCAGATCCGCGTCAACGCGATTTCGGCAGGCCCCATCAAGACGCTGGCCGCAAGCGGCATCGGCGATTTCCGCTATATCCTCAAGTGGAACGAATACAACGCGCCGCTCAAGCGCACGGTCAGCATCGAAGAGGTCGGCAAGGCCGGCGTCTTCCTGTTGTCGGACTGGGCCTCGGGCGTCACCGGCGAAGTCCTGCACGTGGACGGCGGTTACCATGTCGTCGGCATGAAGGCGGTCGACGCGCCGGATATCGCAACCGTCTAGACCAGCCGGGGCAAAGCCATGTCGCACAACACCTTCGGCCATCTGTTCAGGGTCACGACCTGGGGTGAAAGCCACGGGCCGGCGATCGGCTGCGTGGTCGATGGCTGCCCGCCGGGCATTGCGTTGCAGGAATCAGATCTTCAGGTCTGGCTCGACAAGCGCCGCCCGGGGCAGAGCCGCTTCACCACCCAGCGCAAGGAATCGGACACGGTGAAGATCCTGTCCGGCACCTTCGAAGGCGTGACCACCGGCACCGCGATCAGCCTGATGATCGAGAACGAGGATGTCCGCTCGAAAGACTACGGCGACATCAAGGACAAGTTCCGCCCGGGCCACGGCGATTACACCTACTGGAAGAAATACGGCATCCGCGATTACCGCGGCGGCGGCCGCTCAAGTGCGCGCGAAACCGCGATGCGCGTGGCGGCCGGCGGCGTCGCACGCAAGGTTCTGGGCGCAGGCGTCACCATTCGCGGCGCGCTGATCCAGATCGGCCCGCATGCCATCGAGCGCAAACGCTGGGACTGGGCGGAAGTGGACCGCAATCCCTTCTTCTGCCCCGATGCGGAAATGGCCAAGGAATGGGAAGGCTACCTCGACGGGGTGCGCAAGGCGGGATCGAGCGTCGGCGCCATCATCGAAGTGGTGGCCGAAGGGGTTCCCGCCGGCCTCGGCGCGCCGGTTTACGGCAAGGTCGAATGCGACCTCGCGGCAGCGATGATGGGCATCAACGCGGTCAAGGGTGTGGAGATCGGCGCGGGCTTCCATGCCGCCGAACTGCGCGGCGAGGAAAACGCCGACCAGATGCGCATGAAAGGCAACGACGTCACGTTCCTGTCGAACAATGCGGGCGGCGTGCTGGCGGGCATCACCACCGGCCAGGACGTCATCGTGCGTTTCGCGGTGAAGCCGACGAGCTCGATCCTGACCCCGGTCAAGACCGTGGACGTTCACGGCAAGGACACCGAGATCGTCACCAAGGGCCGTCATGACCCCTGCGTCGGCATCCGTGGCGTGCCCGTCGGCGAAGCGATGATGGCAAACGTGCTGGCCGATCACCTGCTGCGCCACCGGGCGCAGTGCGGCTGACACAGCTTCCTAGCGCCTGAAGGCCGCCACCACTTCGAGATGGCGGGTCCAGACGAATTGGTCCACCGGCATCACCGGCCCGATTTCGAAACCGGCATCGATCAGGATGCGCGCATCGCGCGCGAATGTGACGGGATTGCACGACACCGCCACCGCCAGCTTCAGTTTCGATGCGGCGACTTCACGCGCCTGCGCTTCGGCCCCGCCGCGCGGCGGATCGAACACGGCAACATCGAAGGCGTCGAACTCGCGGGCAAGCAGCGGCCTGCGGTCGAGATCCCGCGCCACCGCCTTCACCCGCATGCCGAGCCCCCCGCCCCGCGCCGCAGCATCGAGTGCCGCCACCATGTCGGCGGCGGCATCGAAGGCGCCGACATGGCGCCCGTGCGCGAGCGGCAGGGTAAAGGTCCCCGCTCCGCAGTAAAGATCGGCAACGCGGCTGCCTTCAGGTACCTGCCCGGTGACCAATGCCGCCAGCGCGCGTTCGCCCTCGGCGGAGGCCTGAAGGAAGGCAAGCGGCGGCAGCGTCACCGCAATGCCGCCGAAGACGGCCTGCACGGGTGCGAGTGCCGCCACCGTTTCAGCCGGGGCAAGCGCCGCACGACGGCCCTTGCCCAGCCTTTGCCAACCGATGCGGGCAATCCCGGCATCGGCGGCGAAGCGGACGAGGCGTTCGCGGCGCTGGCGGTCGAGATCGCCCGGCAGGCGCAACACGACATCGAGCGCCGCACCCACCACCTGAACTTCGGCTTCGGCGCGTGCCGCGGGCGGAAGGATCTCCGCGAAGAACTCCCTGAGCCGCGGCACAAGGGCGAAGATCGCCGGCTCAAGTGCCGGGCACATGGCCATGTCGACGACGCGATGACTGCCTGCCGCCTGGAAGCCGATGACGGCACCTTGGGCGGTGCGAACGCCGAACAGGCGGGCACGGCGGCGGCTCGCGCCACGGATGCGGGCCAACGGTCCGACATTCGCCGCCACGCCCTGATGGGCGAGCGCATCGGCGACGATGCCGCGCTTCCAGTTTTCGTAAACCGCATCGCCCATGTGCTGGGCGACGCAGCCGCCGCAATCGAGGAAATGACGGCAAGGCGGCTCGGCGCGTCCGGGCGCAGCCGCGACGACGGAGACGAGATCGGCCCGGCCCTCCGCCCCCGCGTTGGTGCGCACACGCACGCGATCCCCCGCCAGTGCGCCCGCGACGAATACCGCGCGGCCCGCATCATCGCGGCCGATACCATCGCCACGCGCGCCCACCGCCGTGATCGCGATTTCAGTTTCCTCGTTCGTACTGCCGTTCACGGCGCCTCCTTGACGGCATAAATCAGGAATTCGACGTTGCCGTCGGCGCCGGTAACCGGGCTTTCGGTGACGCCAATCACTCGCCAGTGCATGACGTCCGACAACCAGTTGCGGATGCGCTCGACCACTTCGGCATGCAACTCCGGTTCGCGCACGATGCCACCCTTGCCGACGCGGCCCTTGCCGACCTCGAACTGGGGCTTGATCAGCGCAACCAATGTCGCACCGGGACGCGCCAGCGCAAGAGCCGCGGGCAATACGAGTTCAAGACCGATGAAGCTCGCATCGCAGACTACCGCATCGGCAGGTTTGGGTATCTGTTCCGCCGTCAGGTGGCGGGCGTTGACGCCTTCGAGCAGAACGACGCGGTCATTGGTGCGCAGTTTCCAGGCAAGCTGGCCCTTGCCGACATCGACCGCATAGACGCGGCTGGCGCCGTTGGCGAGCGCAACATCGGTGAAACCGCCGGTCGAGGAACCAACGTCGATAACCGTGGCGCCCTGCAGGGAAATGCCGAAATGCTCAATCGCATGGGCGAGCTTGAGCCCACCGCGCGACACCCAGGGATGAGGCTGGCCGCGCACCTCCAGCTCGGTTTCCGGATCGAGGCGCTGGCCCGGCTTTTCCAGCTTGGCTTCGCCCGAAAAGACCTTGCCCGCCATGACCAGCGCCTGTGCCTTGGCCCGCGTTTCGACAAGGCCGCGCTCGACCAGCAACTGATCGAGACGCGGGCGTTCACGACTCACGAACCGCGCTCCACCACAAAACGGGCGACGTTTTTCAACAAGTCCGCACGGGGGCCGAAAACATCGAGATGCGCCGCCGCCTGTTGGGCCAGCCTTGCGGCCTGTGCGCGGGCCTGTTCAATGCCGAGAGCAGAAACAAAGGTTGCCTTGCCGCGCCCGGCGTCCTTGTGCACGGCCTTGCCGACGGTCGCCGCATCGCCTTCGGCATCGAGAAGATCGTCGGCCATCTGGTAGGCGAGGCCGAGATCATGGGCGTAAGCCGCAAGCGCCCGGCGCTCGGCGTCCTGCGCATGGCCGAGAATGGCCCCGGCATCGCAGCAGAAGCCGATGAGGGCGCCGGTCTTGAGCCTCTCAAGGCGGGCAATCTCCCCGGCGTCGAGGTCCATGTCCTCGGCCGCGAGGTCGAGCACCTGACCGCCGACCATGCCGCGCGCGCCCGCCGCCACGGCGAGGCCCGAGACAAGCGCGCCGCGCACCGCGGCGTCCGGGTGCGTCGCAGGCTCGACGAGGGTTTCAAAGGCGAGCGGCAACAACGCATCGCCGACGAGAATGGCCAGCGCTTCGCCGAACTCGACATGACAGGCAGGCTTGCCCCGGCGCATGGCGTCGTCGTCCATGCTCGGCAGGTCGTCATGGACCAGGGAATAGGCATGGATCATCTCGACCGCGGCACCGACACGCAGGCTGACCTGCTCGGGCACGCCGAAAAGATCCGCAGACGCCACCACCAGAAACGGCCGGAAGCGCTTGCCCGAACCCAGCGCCACATAGCGCATGGCTTCGGCAAGCCGGCCTTCAGGGCCGGGGCCGGCCGGCGGAAGAATGGTATCGAGGACTTTCTCAACGCCATCAGCGACGCGCACCATGGCGTCGGCAAGGCTTTCCCCTGACGCTCTGTCGTTAGCGGCCACGATGTCAGCCGATGTCGGCGGGTTCGACGCCTTCGGGGCCGGAAGAGCCGAGGGAAATCTTTTCGACCTTCGCCTTGGCTTCGGCGAGCTTCTTTTCGCAATGAGCCTTGAGGCGGGCGCCGCGCTCGTAGGCCGAGATCGCGCCGTCGAGCTTGACGCGTCCGTCTTCAAGCTCGCGCACGATGGTTTCGAGCTCGGCCAGCGCATCCTCGAAGCTCATGACGGCGATGTCGGCGTCGCCCTTGCCTTTGGCTTCGGATTTGTCGGCTTTTGCCATGTTTTCGGCACTCCCGTTTTGCGGGCGCCAGTGTAGGAAACGCCGCGCCCCGGAGCAAGGCGCGCGGCAGGAAAATCGCTAAATCGGCCCCGCCAGCGCCGCCACATGCGCATGAGCCGAGGCCGCGAGCGCGCCGAGGTCGTAGCCCCCCTCCAGCACCGATACGATTCGGCCCGCCGCATGGCGCTCCGCGAGATGCCTGAGTTCAAGGGTCAGCCAGCCGAAATCCGCCGCCTCGAGCTGCATCAGCGACAGGGGATCCTTGCGATGGCCGTCGAAGCCCGCCGATACGATCAGGAAATCCGGCGCGAAATCATCAAGCGCCGGCAGGATGCGCTCCGACCATGCCGCGCGGAAAGTGGGGCCGTCGGTGCCGCGCGGCAAAGGCACGTTGACGATGCGGCAGGGACCGTCCTCGGACTGAAGGCCGGTGCCCGGGTAATTCGGATATTCGTGCGACGAGGCATAAAGGAAGCCCTCGCGCCCGCGCAGGCAATCCTCCGTGCCGTTGCCATGGTGCACATCGAAATCGACAACGGCGACGCGCGCGCAGCCATGGACTTCGCGCGCATGGACGGCGGCAAGGGCGGCATTGTTGAACAGGCAAAAACCCATGGCACGTGTCGGCATCGCGTGGTGACCGGGCGGACGCACCGCGCAGAACGCAGCCGCTGCCCGCCCCGTCATCACCGCATCGACGGCGGCGATTGCCGCACCCGCCGCGCAAAGCGCCGCATCCCCCGAGCCGGGCGATACCAGCGTGTCGTGATCAAGTGCGCCATATCCGCTTTCGGGGACTGCCGCGAACACGGTTTCGATCATTTCAGGGGTATGGACGGCGGCGAGGGTCGTTTCGTCGGCGCGGGGCGCCTCGACCCGGTCAAGGCCCCCTACCCCTTCCAGCCCATCGAGCACGGCCACCAGCCGCGCCGGCGTTTCCGGATGGCCGGGCCCTGGATCGTGCGCAAGGCAGGCCGGATGGGTCAGAACAAGGGTGGTCATGGCACCGGGGCAGTTTCGCTGGAGAGGACCGATTCTTGGGGATTTTGCGGGGCGGCGCAAGGCGCAGGCCGGAGCCAAATCCTGCCCGGGCGATGTCAATTGACAGGGGGCCAAATGTCGCCCAAAACCGTTGAAAAGACCGCACCGCCAAAAGCCAAGAACAACGGCGCGGCAGGGTGTCGATGGGGTCCCCGCACCTCCCGTCGACTTAAACGGCACCGGAACAGTAACCGGCGCGAAGGGAGCAAGGGTCCGTGCGCATAAAAGGTATCGTCCGCATTTCCGCTGCCGCCACTGCGGCCGTTTTCATTTTTTCGCTGTCGTGGTCCCTTCCCCATCCGGGATCAGTCACGGCTGCCCATGCGCAAGACTCCGGCAATGGCGAAGACGCCAAGAAGCGCAAGAAACGCGCCGCCACCCTGGTGGGTGTCGATGAGGTTCGCGTGGTTCCCATGGCGCAGACGCTGCCGCTGGTCGGCCGCCTCGTCGCCCTGCGGTCAGGCACCGTCGCGGCGCGGATCGATGCTCCGGTCGCAGAAATGATGGTCGATATCGGCAATCGCGTGAAAAAGGGCCAGTTGCTGGCAAAACTCGCCGATCAGCGGTTGGCTCTCGACCGCGACCAGAAACTTGCGGAACTAAACGCGGCTAAGGCGGCGGTGGAAACTTCGAAGGCGCGCGTCGCCCTCGCGGAACAGGAACTCAAGCGTTACGCCGATCTCCGCAACTCGTCCGCCTTCCCCAAGGCGCGTTACGAAGACAAGCTCGTCGACGTCACCCGCCTGCGCACCGAAATGGTCGAGTACCAGGCCAAGGCGGAACGTGCCGCCGCCAACCTGCGGCTCAGCGAGACCAACCTTTCCTACACGAAGATCATCGCGCCCTATGACGGGACCATCACCCGCCGTCATTCGGAAATGGGATCCTACCTCAAGGAAGGACAGGCCGTTTACACGATGGTCTCCGACGGCGCGCTGGAAATCGAGATCGATGTCCCGGCGGCACGGGTCGAAGCCCTGAAGCCCGGCATCGTCTGCACCTTTGAACTCGGCAAACGCCGCTTCGAAGCCGTGGTACGTGCCATCGTGCCGGAAGAAGACCTGCGCACGCGCACGCGCACGGTACGCCTGACGCCCAAATTCGGCGACCGGCCGGCGGCCATGGCCGCCAACCAGTCGGCCACGGTCCACGTGCCGATCGGCAAGGGACGCAATGTCCTGTCCGTTCACAAGGATGCGTTGATCGCATCGCGCGGGCAACCCACAGCCTTCGTCGTCGAGGATGGCCGCGCCCAGTCCCGTACCGTACTGGTGGGCGAGGCGGTCGGCACCCGGTTCGAGGTGCTCGACGGCCTCAAGGCCGGGGATATCGTCGTCGTGCGCGGCAACGAACGCCTGCGCGACGGCAGCCGCGTGCGCTTCAACGGCAAGGGCGCGTCCGGCCAATGAACAAGCTGATCGAGGTCTCGCTCAGGCGCCCCATCGCTGTGATGGCGGCCGTGATGCTGGTGCTGGCCTTTGGCCTCGTGGCACTCAATACCATTCCGATCCAGCTCACCCCCGATATCCGCCGCCCGCAGATCGACATCCGCACGCGCTGGAGCGGCGCGGCGCCGGTCGAAGTCGAACGCGAGATCACCAACCGGATCGAGCAGGAACTTGGCGGCATCGAGGGAACGATCGAACTGTCGAGCCGTTCGACGCTGGGGTCGTCGCGCATCCGCATGGAATTCGAGATCGGCTACAACCTCGAAAAGGCCATGCTGCTGATCGGCAACCGGCTGGCAAGCCTCGACAACCTGCCGCCGGAAGCCCAGGAGCCGCGCATCCTGACACGCGGCTCCGAAGACGTCCCCATCGCCTATTTCGTCATGCGCCGGATCGACGGCAACACGCGCGAGCTTGAAACCTATGGCGACCTGATCGAGGACGTCGTGATCGAACGCCTGGAACGGGTGCCGGGCGTTGCCGGCGCCGATTTCCGGGGCGGGTCGCGCCGGGAGCTCAGGATCGTCGTCGATCCGGAAAGGCTTGCCGCCTTCCGCCTGACCGTGCCGGATGTCCTGCGCACGCTTCGTGACTCGAGCGCCTCGATTTCCGCGGGCAAGGTCGATGAAGGCAAGCGCAGCTACATCGTCCGCACCGAAGGCGAGATCACCACGGTCGAACAGGCCAAGGCGGTGGTCCTGCGGCGCGAATCCGATGACGGATCGGGCCGCGTCGCGCGCGTCACCGTCGGCGATATCGCCGAGGTCAAGTTCGACTACAAGGAACCCTCCACCCATCGCCGCTACCTGGGCGAGGACACCATCACGCTGGACGTCGTGCGCGAGGCAGGCGCCAACGTCATCGAAACCATGCGCGGCATCCGCGCCGCGGTGGAGGACATCAACAGGAATGCGCTGAAGCGCGAAGGCCTCGAGATCCGCCAGGTCTATGACGAGACCGTCTACATCAACGCGGCCATCGACCTCGTAACCCAGAACATCTGGGCGGGCGGCGCGCTGGCGGCAATGATCCTCCTGCTCTTCCTGCGGTCATGGCGGCCGACGCTGGTGGTAACGCTGGCGATTCCCGTTTCGATCATCGGCGCCTTCGTCGCCATGGCGATGCTGGGCCGGTCGCTCAACGTGATTTCACTGGCCGGCATCGCTTTCGCCGTCGGCATGGTCGTCGATGCGGCCATCGTCGTTCTGGAAAACGTCTACCGCTACCGGGAAGAAGGCAAATCGCCGATGGTGGCGGCGCTCCTCGGCACCAAGCAGGTCTGGCCCGCGGTCTTCGCCTCGGCGCTCACGACGGTGGTGGTGTTCGCCCCGGTGCTGATGCTGCAACTGACGGTCGGCCAGCTGTTCCGCGATATCGCCGTGGCGCTGTCTGTGGCAGTCGTCCTGTCGCTGATCGTCGCCATCACGGTGGTGCCGGCGCTGTCGCGCTCGCTCCTGAAGAAGGTTCCCGCCAAGGGTGAACAACCCTATCGCATTCCCGTCCTCGACGATTTCGGCGAACGCTTCGCCGCCGCCATCATGCGTTTCGCCCAGAGCGTCATCACCTCGAAGAAACTGGCCATGGGCGTCATTGCAGGGGTATTCGGCGGTACGGCGCTGTTTACGGCGCTGGCGCTGCCGCCGCTCGACTTCCTGCCCGACGGCAACCGGAACCAGGTCTGGGGGCGCATCACGCCGCCACCCGGCTACAACCTCGAAACCATGATGCGCTCGGCCCAGGAAATCGAAAAAGCCGTGCGCCCCTACTGGGCAAGCGTATCAGGCCCGGAATCCAAGCCGGGCGAGCCGCCCAAGATGGACCATTTCTTCTTCGTCGCCCGCAACGAACAAACCTTCATCGGCGCAAGCGCCGTCGATCCCAAGCGCGCGGCGGAACTGGAAAGCATCATCGAAGAGCCGGTTCTGCGCGAACCCGGCACCCGCGGCTCGGTCGAGCAGTCGTCCATCTTTTCGCGCGGTGTCGGCGGCTCGCGCTCGATCCGCGTCGATATCTCCGGCCCCAATCTGGAGCAGAACCTCGAAATCGCGCGGCGCGTCGATGACCTGCTGCGCGACGTCGTGCCCAGGCGCGAAGGGCACCGGGTGCGCCCGCGCCCCGGCCTCGAACTGGGCGCGCCGGAAGTCCGGCTGACGCCCGACCAGCTGCGCCTCGCCGATGCCGGGCTGAGCGCCCGCGACTTCGCCCAGACGGTGGATGCCTTCAACGATGGCGTACGCATCGCCGAAATCACCGTCGGCGACCGGCGCATCGATTTGACCCTCAGGGGCCCGGAAAACCTCGTCGGCACCACACAGGGGATCGCGGCCCTGCCCATCGTCACGCGCGACGGGCGCATCGTGCCGGCATCGTCGCTGGCAAGGGTCGAGGTTACCGCGGGCCCGACAGAGGTCTGGCACCTTGAGCGCACGCGCTACGTTCAGCTTGATATCCGCCCGGCCAAGCTCATCCCCCTCGAAACCACAATCGAGAAGGTCCGCAAGGAGGTTATCGAGGTCATCGAGAAGGAAGGCCTGCCGCCCGGCGTCAAGATCCGCCTCTCCGGCGCTGCCGACGAACTGACCAAAACCTGGAATCACCTCAAGTTCGATCTTCTGGTCGCCGTCGTCGTCGTGTTCCTGGTAATGGCCGTCATCCTGGAAAGCTTCATCTATCCGTTCATCATCATCCTGTCAGTGCCGCTGGCCACCGCCGGCGGCGTGCTCGGCCTGTGGTTCCTCAACGCCGTCGTGCTTCCCTCAAGCGACCGCCAGCCCCTCGATATGCTGACGCTGCTCGGCTTCATCATCCTGATCGGCACCGTCGTCAACAACGCCATCCTTCTGGTGACCTATACGCTGTCGAACGTGCGCGATCAGGGCATGACGCCCGAACAGGCGATCCTCGATTCGACCCAGACGCGCATCCGGCCCATCTTCATGTCCACATTGACGACGGTGTTCGGCATGCTGCCGCTGGTGCTGGCGCCGGGCGCCGGGTCGGAACTGTACCGTGGCCTTGGCGCCGTCGTCGTCGGCGGGCTGTCCCTTTCCGCGCTACTGACGCTTCTGCTGATCCCGCCGCTCCTGTCGCTGCTGAGCTGGAAGCTGAAAACGGAAATGGGCCGTAATGCGGCCTTCGAAAAGGAACAGGCCCAGGTGGCCGCGGAGTAAGCCATGCCCCTGTCACGCGCGAACGGCGTCGATATCTGGTACGAAGTTTCGGGCAAGGGACCGCCGATGGTCCTCGTGCACGCGAACCCGTTCGACCACGATCTTTTTTTGTATCAGCGCGCGCGGTTTTCAACCTGGTTCAAGGTGATCGCCGTCGATATACGCTCCTACGGCCGTTCGGCCCGGGTTGAGACGCCCTTCACCATCGACGACATGACCGCCGACGTCATGGGCGTCATCCATGACGAGAAGGCGGAAGGCGCCGTCATCGTCGGCGTCAGCGTGGGTTCGCGCATCGTCATGAAGATGGCCATCGACTACGGCCCCGAAATCGCCGCGGTGATCGCCGTCGGCTCCGGCTCGGAGCCGCGCGGGGCCAACTTCGACCGGCGCATCAAGGGATACGAAGGGCCCGACCTTCCCGGCTACCACGCCGAGCATCTGCGCTCGCTCGTCTCGCCCGATTTCCCGGGAACGCAGCTCGGTGCTTATCTCCTCAACATCTTCTCCGAACGCAACCCGACGCTCTCGGGCAAGGCCATCGCCCAGGGCTTCCGGGCGCTCGCTGTGTCCGACGTCACCAACGAATGCCGCACCCTCGACAAGGCGGTGATGGTCATCAACGGCGAGTTTGACAATGCCCTGCCGCGCGGGCGCGCCATGGCGGAAATCCTGCCGCGCGGGCGCCATGTCATGATTCCGGGGACGGGCCATGCCTGCTGCCTCGAAGACCCGGCCGCGTTCGATGCCGCGGTGATCGAATTCCTCAGGGCCGAAAAGCTGATGCCGGCGCTTTAGGCGCCGGCATCGCAGGAAACGGTGGAACGCGTCGGTGGCTTATTCAAACCATTCGTCGCTGTAAACCAGCGGCGCGGCCTTGGCGCCCTTGGCGTTTTCCGGATGATCGCCGGGCATTGACCCGCCCTTGATGTCCAAGCGACCGGGCAAGGACTTGTCCTTCGCTTCCTCGGTATGGCAGCCGACGCGGAACAGCACCAGCGGCTCCTTCGACGTGGCGTTGAAACAGTAATAGCAGCCCTTGGGCAGCAGCACGCCTTCATGCTTGCCGACGTCGCGGGTTTCGCCATTGGGGCCGTAAAAGCGGGCCGAACCCTGCATGACGACGAACATGTGATCCTGCTTGGTATGGGCATGCAGGCCGTTTTCACCGCCCGATGCATAAACCTTGACCGTGCCCCACATGTTCTCGGTCTTGCACACCGGGGTATTGGTGCGGCCGGTTTTCACCATCCGCGTGCGCATGCTGAAGAACACCGGCTTTTCCGCCGTGGCGAGAAGTTCATCGCGCGCGTTGCCGTGCTTGAACTCTTCGGACTCGCGGGCACTCATGGGGATATTTTCGACCGACATCACGTTTCCTCCATATTTATCGTTCGATTGGCGTTTGCGGCATTATAGCACCGGAAGGCCGCCCCGGGAAAACGGCGCTGAATGAAGCTTTGGGGGATTTCGGGCGCCTCAGCGCTGGCCGGCCAGAAGCGCCAGAACAGCGTCGATATCGGCGGTTTCCGGGGCATCCGCCATCAGGTGCTCGAACACCTCGGCGATGTCGTAGCGCCCGACGCCGGCGGCGATGGCCTCGCCGTAAGCCGCGTTCATGGCATCGAGCAGCGGGTAGCGACCGCCCAGTTCATGGGCAAAATCGGCAAGGCGTTCTACCTGGCGCACACGACTTGCCATGCCGCGCACGGGTGCTGCGTCGCCATCCTTCGTCCGCGCCTTGACGCGGCCTTCCTTGTCCTGGGAAAAACTCGAATAGTCGCGATCAAGCATCAGGGCACCGCGGCTTTCCAGCATCGCCGAAGACGCGTTCGAGCCCTTGATGGCCTCGAACATCGCCTTGCGATCGAGTCCGGCACGGCTTGCCAGTTCGAACGCTTCTGCCGCCGCCAGCGTATGCGCGCAGACCAGATACAACGCCACGAACTTGGCCACCCTGCCCGCGCCGAAGGGGCCGAGCCAGGTCACCTTGTCGGTCATGTCGCGCAAGGTGGCGGCATGGTTATCGAAGGCGGCACGTTCGCCGCCGATGAAGACGGCCGCGCTGCGATTGGCGAAATAGACGGGGTTGCCGGAAATCGTGCCGTCCAGCATCGTCATGCCGGCGGCTTCGAGCGCCTTTTTCTGTTCAAGCTTTGCTGCAAGCGGCAGGGTCGACAGCTCGAACAAGGCAAGCCCCGGTCGTGATGCGCGCGCGATACCGTTCGCGCCCGAGCAAACTTCGGCAAGGGCTTCGCCCGAGGGCAGGCTGGTGATGACGAAATCGGATTTTTCCGCGACCTCGCGCGGCGATGTTGCCGGGATGCCGCCAAGGCTTGCGAACCCGGTCATGGCCGAGCGGCGAAAGCCGATCACCCGATGGCCGCGCGCCATCAGGTTCTTCGACATGGAAAGGCCGAGGTTGCCGAGCCCGATGATGCCGATGGTGGCTGTCATGATGGCCGGGCGAGCGATGGGGCGGCGATAAGCCGCCGCCCCCCGGACGCTAGAGATCCTTGGAGCGGTCGAAGTGACCGAGGCCCGGACGATAGGTCTTGTCGTCGAGGAACTGCTTCATGCCCTTTTCGCGCGAGCGTTCCTTGTCGACATATTTCAGCGCGTCCGACTTGGCGTTGAGGTAATCGGCCGCCTGATCGACGCTCATGTAACGGACGGCGCGCACGCCTTCCTTGGTGTAGCGGAGCGCCGCCGGGCTCTTCTGCTGGAGGAGCTTGGCGAGCTTGACCGTTTCCGCGCGCAGCTTCGCCTTCGGCACCGACTTGGTGATGAAGCGCATGGCGGAGGCCTGCTTGCCGGTGAAGGTTTCGCCGGTGCAGGCGTAGTACATGGCGTCGCGCATGGTCATCATCTCGACCACGTTCCAGCTGACGATGCCGCCCGGAAGGATGCCCCAGTTGATTTCCGACAGGCCGAAGACCGCATCATCGGCGGCAATGGCGAAGTCGCAGGCCGAGACCTGGGTAAAGGCACCGCCGAAGCAGTAGCCGTTGACCATGGCGATGGTCGGCTTCGGGAAGCTGGCAAGCTTCGTCCAGCGCCAGGCGTGGGAGGCGTGCTTCGCCTTGTGGCGCTTCGCCGGATCTTCGGTGGTGCCGCGGAAGTAAAGGCGGATGTCCTGACCCGCCGAGAAGGCCTTGCCCGCGCCGGTGATGATGACGACGTTCACTTCCGGGTCGATGGCGAGCTCGTCGAGCGCCTGGTTCATGTCCAGGTGCAACTGCGGGCTCATCGCGTTGCGCTTTTCGGGCCGGTTGAAGATGCACCAGGCGATGCCGTCTTCCTTTTCGATGATGACGGTTTCGAGGTTGCGGACGGTTTTCTTGCTCTTGGACGACTTCGCGGCTTTGGCCATGCGACACTCCCTGACATTAAGTTATGTTGATTCTGCCCGCAGGGTAGCAACCGCCCCCCACGGGCGCAAGCGACGGAAACCCGCGGTTCCCGCCAAATTCCGGTCTAATCGTACTGCCGCAGGATACCGCGCGCGATGACCATTTTCATGACCTCGCTGGCACCTTCGGTGATGCGGGTGGAGCGCTGCTGGCGCCACATGTGCTCGATCGGCAGGTCCTTGGTCAGGCCGATGCCGCCATGTACCTGCAGGCAGCGGTCGGCGACACGGAAGGCCATTTCGTCCGAATAGTACTTCGCAATATAGGCTTCCATACGGTAGTCCTCGCCCGAATCGGCCTTGGCCGCGGCGTGATAGACCATCAGCCGCGCCGCATGAAGTTCGATATAGGAATCGGCGATCATCCACTGGATCGCCTGGCGATCGGCGAGCGGCTTGCCGAAGGTCACGCGCTGCTTGGCATAGCTCACCATCATCTCGATGCAGCGCTCGGCAACGCCAAGCGCGCGCGAGCCGTGGCGCAAACGCCCCGCGCCGAGCCAACGCTGGCCCAGCTTGAAGCCCTCGCCTTCCTTGCCGACAAGGCGCTTCGCCGGAACCCGGACGTTTTCGAAAATGATTTCCCAGGGCCGGTCGCCCATCATCGTCTCGTACTGGGCACCGAGCCGGACGCCCGGTGTGTTCATGTCGATGATGAAGCACGAAATACCACCGCGCGAGCCTTTCGAGCGGTCGGTCGCCGCCATCAACTGGATGAAATCGGCTTCGCCCGCGCCGGTGATGAAGCGCTTCACGCCGTTGATGACGTAATCGTCGCCGTCGCGCACGGCGGTGGTGCGCATGGAGCCGGGATCGGAGCCCGCGTCCGGCTCGGTCTGGCCGAAGCAGGCCTTCTTTTCGCCGCGGATGACGGGATAGAGGTACTGCTCCTTCATCTCATCGTCGAGTTCGTAGAGGATCGAACGCACGTTCGGGCCGGTGAAGTAGCCGCCGCGCGTCGGCAGGGCGATGGAGCGGGCCATTTCTTCGGTCACGATGCAGGTGGCGAGAACGCCCATGCCCTGGCCGCCGAATTCCTCGGGCACATCGAGGAGCCACAGGCCGAGGCGCTTCGAATCCTCGTCGAACTTCTTCTTGTATTCGGACTTGAGCTTGACCCCTTCGCAGGTTTCGCGCTCGATCGGGATCATCACCTCGTTGACGTAGCGCCTGAGCGTCTCCTTGAGAAGCCGCAGCTCTTCGGGCAGTTCGTATTCCATCGACGTCTCCTAGACCTTGCGCCGCACGGGACGGACGTCCACGGCGGCGACACCTTTTCCTTTTTCCCGCACGATCAGCGGGTTGACCTCGAGATCCGAGAGATTTTCCCGGTGCCTGAGGAATACCTTGCCGAGGCCGACCACCGCCTTGACCAGCGCCGCCGTATCGGCCGGCCTGGCGCCACGGAAGCCATCGAGCAGCTTCTTCACTTTCAATTCCCCGATCATGGCGCGCACATCGGCGGCGCTGACCGGCAGCAGGCGCTGGGTGGTATCGCGGGTCAGCTCCACCAGCACGCCGCCCGAACCCAGCAGGAGCACCGGGCCATAGACCGGATCATTGCGGCAGCCCGCGATCATCTCCACGCCCGACACCATTTCCTGCACGAGATAACCGGTGATTTCCGCCTTGCGGTCGGCCTTGCGGATGCGTTGCGCCAAGGTCTTCGCCGCCTTCGCCACGTCGGCAGCCGACGCCAGGTTAAGGATCACGCCGCCCACTTCCGTCTTGTGGGAGAACTTCGGCGCGACAACCTTGACGGCGACGGGGAAGCCGATGCGTTTCGCCGCGCGCGCGGCTTCAGCGCCCGATTTGCACAGCGCGCTTTTGGGCAGGGTCACGCCGTTGGCGTTCAGCAATTTGTCGAAGGCCTTGCCGGCGAGCTCGACCGCTTTGCCGTTGGCGGCCGGAAGCTTCGCCACCGCCCTGCCCGCGCGCGCGCCATAGGCCGCAAGGGCGTTGAGTGCGCGCAAAGTCTCGGGCAATCCCTGCAAATAGGGAATGCCGACGTGATCTTGATAGCGGATGCTTTCGTCGCTCATCTGGTAGCGCATGCGACCGAAGCCGATGACCGGCTTCGTGGAATACTCGAGCAGCGTCTTGATCGGCTCGGCCCCTTCGATATCGGCGCGGCCCGCCGATATCTGGCCGGCAAAGGCGAGCATGTCGATCGCGGGATCATCAAGCACCGCCTGACAGATCGCCGCCATCGTCTTGTTGCCCGCGGGGATGCCCGAATCGAGCGGGTTCTTCGGGTTCATCTCGGGCGGGATATGCGGCTTGATCCGCGCCAGGGTCTTGGCGCCATAGGCCGGCATTGAGGACCCCTCGTCCTCGACATAGTCATAAAGCAGATCGACGGTGCCGCCCGAGGTAGTAACGAAGCCGATGTTCGGCCCCGCCGGCAGGCGGCCCTGCTGGAAGGCGAGCACGGTCTCGGTCAGGTCGTCGAGAGTGGCGCAATTGGTGATGCCGTAGCGTTCGCAAAGAGCCGCATAGCCCGACCAGTCGCCGCCGATGGCGCCGGTGTGGGACTGGGCCGCCTCGCGCGAGCGCACGGTGCGCCCGGTCTTGATGGCGACGATCGGCTTGCGGGCGGCAAGTGCGCGCGCACAGGCTTCCTTGAAGGCATCCATGCGCCGGATGCCCTCGATGAACAGGACGATGGTCTTGGTCTCGGGATCGTCCACCAGAAAATTGACGTAATCGGCAAGATCAAGCCCAAGCTCGTTGCCCGACGACATGGCGTAGGAGAACCGCAGGCCGCGCACCTGCGACGTCTGCACCCAGAACTGGAGAGTGCCGCCCGACTGGAACACGGCACCAACGGAGCCGGGCGCCCGGCGGCAGATCGGCTTGTTCGGATAAAGGAACAGCTTTTCGCGCACCGCCATGCCGCCCATGCAGTTGGGACCGGCGACGGTGACGCCCGCATCGGCGCAGAGCGCCCTGAGACGCTGCCCGCGGGCCAGTACTTCCGGATCATGGCCTTCGCCAATATTGGCGGCATAGACGATAGCCGCCTTGAGACCGCGGGCAATGCCCTGCTCCATGGTCTCCAACACCGCATCGGCGGGTACGATGAACAGGCCGAGGTCCGGGGTTTCCGGCAGGGTATCGAAACCGGTGTAGCACTTGACGCCCCACACCTCGTCGCGGCGCGGATTGATCGGATAGATGCGGCCCGGGTATCCCCCGTCGCGCAGGTTTTCATAGATCGTGAGCGGCCACTTGGCGCGGTCGGAAGCGCCGATGATGGCGACGCTTTGCGCCCGGAAAATCGGGGTCGGGGAACGGAACACTGGGGGAACTCCCTAGGGAATTTTTTATGGCTTTCCCCGAATGATCGACCCTTGGCGCGGCGCTGTCAACGCGCCAAGACCGGGGCTAGAGGCGGCGGAAATTGTTTCCCGCGTGGCCGAAATCGAAGAATTCCGGATGCAGAAATTCCGCCAGTATTTCGAGGCTTTCGGCAAGCCGCGGCCCCGGCCGGTTGAAAAACGCATTGCCGTCGGCCACGCCCACGCGGCCCGCGCGCACGGCGGCAAGTTCCGCCCACCCCGGCCGATCGGTCACGGCGGCGATATCGGACAGCGTGCGAGGAATGTCGAAGCCGCAAGGCGTGATCAGGATGGCGTCGGGATCGGCGGCGCGGACATCGTCCCATGTGATCCACGGCGAATGCCTGCCCGCCTGCGACAGAAGGTTTTCCGCACCCGCGAGCGTGACAAGTTCCGGCATCCAGTTGCCGCCGGCCATCAACGGCTCCATCCACTCGATGACGAGCAGGCGCGGCTTCCAGTCGGCGTCGGACGCTTCGAGCGCGATGCGGGTAATGCGGTCGCGCATGGCGCCGGCGGCACGCTCACCCGCCTCGGCGCGGCCGAGCGCGGCTCCTACCCGGCGTATGTCCTCGTAGACGCCCGCAAGGTCTTCCGCCCTCAGGCTGACCAAGTCCGGCCCGCCGCCGGGCCAATCGGCCAGCGCCGCGATGACGTCGTTTTCCGATACCGCGCAGACCTCGCATTGGGCCTGGGTGACGATGACATCAGGGGCGAGGCGGCGCAGTTCGTCCACATCCACCCGGTAAACCGACAGGGCATCGGTCGCCGCCGTTTCCATGCGCGCATGAATTTCCGCCGATGAACCGGATGAATCGATCTTGGCTTCGGTCAGCACCGGCAAGTTTTCGATGCCCGCAGGAAAGTCGCATTCATGGCTGCGCGCCACCAGTTCGTCGGCGGCGCCCAGCACGGCGACGATTTCGGTAGCGGATGGAAGGAGCGAAGCGATGCGCATGGTCGGCGCACTATAGCGAGCCGCCATGTTCGCGGAAACGAAAACGCGCTAGACTTCCGGCCGAGGAGACCTTTGATGATCGACATGCCCCGGGGCCGCATCGAAATGGCCTTGCGCGACCACCTCGAACAGGCGGGCTGTTACCCCTTGCGCGCAGGCGACGACCCCGGAACCGAGGTGTGGTTCACCCCGCACCTCAACCGCGAATTCACCCTGCCCTACCCGGTCGTTTCGACCGAGGCGGCAAACAAGGTGCTGTTCCGCGCCGGCCTGCAGCAGGTCTTCAGGTAGCCGCCGCGTCCAGGCCAAGCTCTCGCTTCAGGAAAGTGACCGTTGCCGCCCAGGCCTGCTCGCCCTGCGGTTCGCGCGAACGATGGTGGTCGGTGAAATCCTGGAAGGCGTGACCGGCGCCGTCATAGCGATGAAATTCATGCGGGATCTTGAGCCGCCGCAGTTCCGCATCAAAGCGGCTGACGTCATCGGGCGACGGATTGGAATCGTCGTTTCCGAAGAAACCGGCAATCGGACACTTGATCACCGACATCCGGTTGAACGGCGCGGGGCCGGGTCCGCCCATGCGCTTGAAGATCGAACCGCCGTAATAGATGACGCCTGCGCAGAACGCCTCAGGACGGGACACCAGCCCGATCAGCGCCGTACGCCCGCCCTGGCAGTGGCCCAGAATGCCGAGACGCGCCTTGTCGAAACGTCCGTCCGCGGCAATGAATTCCAGAACCGCCGCGATATCGGATTCGATTTCGTCGTCGCGCAACTGGTCCTTGCCCTGGGTCGTCGGGGTTGCCACGGGCTGGCGATGGTAGATGTCGGGAGCGACCGACGCGATACCGAGATCGGCGAGGCGGTCCAGCCGGTCGATGGTGAAGCGATCGATGCCGCCGCGATGGGGCATGACGACAAGTCCGGGAAAAGGCGCCATGCCGCGGGCAGGAATTGAAACCAGCGCCGTCATCGCGCTGCTGTCCGCGGTCAGGGTCGTAAAACGCAGCATGAACTCTCCTTGGAAGGCGCAATCAGGCGCCGAGGGCTTCTTTCAGGAAGGCGCTGGCGCGCGCCCAGGAATCCTTGGCGGATTTCTCGACGTATTTTTCGCTGAACGGGCTCATGAAACCATGCCCGGTGGCATCGTAGCGATGGAACTCGTGGGGTATTTTCGCCTTGGTCATCGCCGCATCGATCTTGTCGACGTCATCGGGCGACGGGTTCTTGTCGTCGTTGCCGAAGAATCCCATGACCCGGGCAGCAATATTGGGAATACGGTCGACCGGCGACGGCCCCTGGCCCAGCGGCTTGAAGGCGCTGCCCCCGTACCAGATGCAGGCCGCCTTGTAGCGCTTGTCACAACCGGCGCCGAGAAGCGTCGTGCGCCCGCCCATGCAGTGGCCAAGAATGCCGAGGCGGTCGCCATCGACGTTCTCCTGCATCTCGAGATAGCTGCGGCAGACGGCAAGGTCCAAGGCGAGGCCCTGATCGGTCAGGAATTCGCGCCGGCGCTCGGGCCCGACGCCTTCCGGCAGCCAGTGATAATGGTCGGGCGCGATGGCGACGAAGCCCTGGCGGGCGAGGTCTTCCACCAGCCAATGCTCGAATTCGTCGAGCCCGCCCATGTGAAAACACACGACGATGCCGGGAAAAGGACCCTTGCCCTTTGGCGACTGAAACAGCGCGCGCACCGGCGCGCCCGCGACCTGAAGTTCGATTTCACCTGCCATTGCGGCACTCCCCGAAGCCTCGTTTTCACAAAGCCTAGCAGGGGGACCCCGAAAAAAGAAGCGGGCCCGGAAAAGGCCCGCTTCCCGAGATTTCAGCCAAAGGGGCTTTCAGTTGCAGGCCATCTTCTGGGCGACCGCGCCCGATGCCACCAGCGACATCGTGCAGGTCATCCCGGCCTTCAGCGCCTTTCGTTCCGCCTTCTTGCCGGCGATGGTGATCTTCGTGCGCCCGGCGACCCGCGCATCGACCTTCTTGCCGTCGACGGTCATGGTCAGCTTGGACCCCTTCTTGTTGATCTTGGCGATCGGACCCTTGACCTTGAGGATCTTCGCCATCTCGATATTACCGCCGGGCGAATAGGCCTTGCGGGCAAGCGTCACCACTTCCGGCGGCGAGGCGTAGATATTGGCGATGATCGACTGGATTTCCTCGCCCGAAAGGGGATCGAGGTCGAGCCTGCGATCCTTCGCCCCCTTCACGAACTTCGGATCCTTCATGGTCGCCTTGTAGGCGTCGCGGTAGGCCTTGACCATGTCGGCCGGGACCTTCGGCGGCAGCAGCGACGGCCAGCCGATGGTGACCTGTGCGAAGATCACTTCCATGGCCTTGCGGTCCTGTTCGTTCTTGGCGAGATCGAGCACCAGCGGCGCGTCGAGATCGGGCGCCTTCTTGATGCCCATCTGCAAAAGCACCTTGATGGTGCCATCCTTGAGACGCTTGGGCTCACGGCTCTTGACCGAGCCCCAGGACCAGCCGAAACGGCCCTTCACCTCGCCGCGCTCCATGGCAAGGATGATGTCGGTCCCCGAGATATAGCCGTGGATCGGCCGCAGCTTGGTGCCGAGGAAATAATTCACGACGCGCGGGAACGCCCCGGTGTCGTTGCCCACGCCGGACGATCCAATCAGCACTTCGTTCTGCAGCGCATCCTGGATCGATTTGATTTCGGGTGCGTTCCACACCACGCCCGCCGAAACTTCGGATGCGGTGGAACCGATCCAGTTGAACTCGAGCGGGTTGAAATCCGCGCCCTTGATGCCGAGAAGCGGCTGCGCCGCGATGGAACGCTGCACCACGCCCATGGACAGGCCTTCGCGCGACGCCTGGGTATAGAGGAACTTGGCCGCCTTGAGCCCGCCGGCGCCGGGCAGGTTCTTCGGCAGGATATTGGGCTGGCCCGGCAAATGACGCGCCATGTGATCGGCAATCAGGCGGGCGAAGGTATCGTTGGTTCCCCCCGCGCCAGACGAAATGAACATGTTGACGTTCTTGCCCTTGAGCACGTCTTCGGGTGCAGCACCTGCCGGCTGGCTCAGGCCCGCGCCAAGGGCTGCCAACGCGAATACACTGATGGTTTGAAAGCGGTTCATGACTGGCCTCCGTGTCGTTGTTCGTTATTGGCCAGAAACAGGCGTCGCTGTCGGGCGCCGCGTTCCTGTCGTGGCGGTTTCTTGATCTTGGGGCGATGGCCCGAATTATGGAAAATGATGCCCCGACTGAATGACGCGAGTCAAACCCGGCTTTAAGCAAGAAAAAGGGCGGGGAATCCCCCGCCCTTTCACAAATACACCTGCAATACGGTCAATCGCAGGTAACCGCGTGCGCAACCGCGCCGGAAGCCACCAGCGTCACCGCGCAGGTCAAGTCCTGCTTGAGCGCCTCGCGCTTGGCCGCTTCGCCGGCAATGGTGATCTTGGTATCACCGGCGATGCGCGCCTCGACCTTGGCCTTGCCGTCATCGATGGTCATGCGCGTGCCCTTCTTGTTGATCTTGGCGATCTTGCCCTTGGCGTTGAGGACCTTCGCCATTTCGACCTTGCCGCCCGGCGCGTAGGCCTTGCGGGCGCGCTCGACGATGTCGGGCGAAGACGCATAGATGTTGGCGATGATCGACTGGATTTCCTCGCCGCTCAACGGATCGAGCTCAAGCCCGCGCTTCTCCGCCCCCTTCACGAAGGCAGGGTCCTTCACGGTCGCGGCATAAGCGGCGCGGAACGCGGCGACGCGTTCGGCGGCCACCTTCGGCGGCAACAGCGACGGCCAGCCGATGGTGGTGGCGGCGAAGATCACTTCCATCGCCTTGCGGTCCTCGGGCGTCTTGGCGAGATCGAGCACCAGCGGCGCATCGAGGTCTGGCGCCTTCTTGAGACCCATCTGCAGGATGACCTTAATCGAGCCGTCCTTGAGCCAGCGCGCTTCGCGGCTCTTGAGCGAGCCCCACGACCAGCCGAAGCGGCCATGCACTTCGCCGCGCTCCATGGCCAGCGTGATGTCGGTGCCGCTGACATAGCCGTGGATGGGGCGAACCTTGGTGCCGAGGAAGTAATTCACGACGCGCGGGAACGCGCCGGTGTCGTTGCCGACGCCGGACGAACCCACCACCAGTTCGTTCTGCACGGCCTCCTTGATCGATTGAACCTTCGAAGTCTTCCAGGCGACCGCGACGGAAACTTCCTGGGCGGTGGAGCCGACCCAGTTGAATTCGAGCGGATTGAAATCCGCCCCCTTGATGCCGAGCAGCGGCTGCACCGCGACGGCGCGTTGCACAACACCCATCGCGAGCCCGTCCTTGGGCGCGACGGTATAAAGGTACTTCGTCGCCTTCAGCCCGCCCGCACCCGGCATGTTGCGCGGCAGCACGTTGGGCTGACCCGGCAGGTGCCGGGTGATGTGTTCGGCGATCAGGCGCGCATAGGCATCGTTGGTGCCGCCCGCGCCCGAGGAAATGTACATGTTGACGGTCTTGCCCTTGAAGAATTCGGCGGGCGTCTCCGCCGATGCTGTAGAGGCAAGGCCGAACGAAACTGCCGCGCCGAGTAAGGCGCGCGCGCGCAATGAGAATGTCATTTTCGTGTCTCCCAAAAGAAGGCGGCGAGGTGTTGCTGGAACGCGGCCTTCTTCGGGGGCCCATACCCCGGCACGATGCCGGTGGCATGCACATTTGCGCCAAGCCAGAGCTTGCAAATCGCCCGGCCACAAGCGGCCGGGATTGGCGCGATGATGCCGCGCCGCTCTCGGCACTGTCAAAACGATTCGGAAGGCGCGGAAACGCCGGGAACTAGCCGGCTGAAGTCGCCAGATCGGCGGCCCGAAGGCCGGTCTGGCGGCGGATCAGGAAATCCGCCAGCGCGGCCTCGTCGCAATCGTCAAAAGAGATAGCGATGACGGTCGAGGATACGCGGGCGACATGGCCGGAAATGGGCCCGAAGTCGTCAACATGCAAAACGACCGGCTGATGCAGGCGCACGCTTTGCGCGCAATTCATCAGCGCACCACCGACGGACATGTTGTAGATCTCGCAGACGAGCGGCGCACGCGGCGGAACTTCAAGGCTTGCACGCACGGAAACGCCCACGCGGGCGTGCTGCCTGCGTTCCCTGCCGTCTTTCTTGCTGCCTGCGTCGCTCACTGGGCTCCCCCACAGGACCGCCCTTTCGCGGGCGGGATAAGCCAAATCTGCAGGCAGAATGCCCCCTATTCCTCAACGACAGGTTAAGGCCTGGGCAGGGGGCAAGCCGGAAAAGATCAGCGGCCGAGGACGTCGCCGCGGGTCGAGGCCGCGATCGTCATCACTTCGTCCTGCAGGTTCTGGGGAACGCCCAGTTCCTTGAGGGTTGCCTGAAGGTGGCCGGCGACCGCATCGAAATGCTTGTCCGACAAACCACGGGCGACGAGACCGGCATGGGCCTTGCGCAAGTCCTGGCCCGTGTAGGTGTTGGGACCGCCAAATGCAAAGGTCAGAAAGGCCTTCTGCTGCGCCCGCTGGCGCTTCATGTCGACCCCTTCGAAAAAGGGCTTCAGGAGCGGATCACCCAGCACCTTGCCGTAAAAAAGGTCAACGGCGGCGTCGACGGCGATGCCCCCGCCAAGACGGCGAAACAGGCTTTCAACTGGGTGTTCGGTCATGGTCATGGCGGCTCTCCTCTGGCCTTTGCCGAGTGACGACAAGGCGTTTGATGCCCCACGATGACCAAGAACCCTTGATAATTACTTAATAACACCTAGATGTTTTTATATATATTCGCTCATCCAAGGGCGCGGGCAATCAGCGCCCGCGCTGTGGCCGGCAGTTTTGCGCCCAATTTCATCGCCTCGGCCACCCCCTCGGATGACATCTTGGCGACCGTCTTGCGCAAGATATCGACGACCTTTTCGTCCGCGTGCTTGGTCGCGAAACCGGCAAACTGATTTTCAAGAAAGACCAGGCAAGCCGCGTCTTCCAGCGCCTGCACTTCCGCGTCGCGCTTGAGACCCCGCTTTTGCAGGAGTGATCCGACCCGCGCGACGGTCTCGTCCCCGTAACCGCAACGGGAAAGAATTTCTCCCGCCGTCTCGGCGTGAAAGCGGGCAAGGGCCGAACGCCAGGCGAGATAGCCGTCGCGGCCATCGGGATAAGAACTGCGGGGAATTTTCCAGCGCGCGATGTGCTGGGCGCGGGCGGCAAGACGCAATTCTTCGGACGCGTCAGGCGCCAGACGCAGCAGCCATGCGCTCACGCGCTGGCCATAGAGCAACGCGGAAGGCATTTCCGCCTCCCCCGCTTCACCATGGTGGCGCTCATGCGTGGGGTCCTGGGCATTGACCGCGTCGATGGCCGCGATGGCCGCCGTAAAACGGTCGCCCCCTTCGGCGGACGCGCTCACGCCTGGGTCTTGTCAATCATCGCGTTGTCGTTCTGGCCATCGAACCACTGGTTGCGGTTCGACTGCGGCTTGTCGCCCGCAACCGAGATGCGCCGTGCCTTGCTCGCGTCCTGCTCGTAAGAGGCCACCTGCAAAAGCTCGAGGTCATCATCGGAAGCCTTCTCGAACCAGTAGCGCGCGCCGGCCGGCGTGATCAGTCCTTCCATCGGCCCGTATTCGCCGATCAGCTTGTCGCCCGGCCCGTAAAACTTCACCCGGCCCTTGATGACCATCCAGAAGCTGTCCATGCCGTCATGGAAATGCAGGTTGTTTTCCCCGCCGTCCTGGATGATCTGGAGAAAGCCCTTGGTCATGCCGGTCGCGGCAAGACGCACGATGCCCTTGTTGGAACCGTCCGGCAGCTGCGGCTTGACGTACTTGAAGCTCTGCACCTTCGCCTCGGCCGCGCGGTGACGGGCCTCTTGATCCGGGGGCAGAACGGTTTCGCTGCTGCTCATCTGTTCCTCCTGTTCCAGCGCGGCCTGCGCGCACATTTTCGCCATTTGAACACGGCGCCAAGCCCGCCGTCCATATCGCATCAAAACGGGCGCCCGGCGGAACCGGGCGCCCGTTTTCCGCCAAACGGCGTTTTACTTGCAGGCGACCGACTTGGCGACCGACAGGTTGCCTTCGTAGGTGACGTCGCAGGTCATTCCGGCCTTGAGCTTCGAGGTCTTGGCCTTCTCGCCGCCGACCGTAACCTTGGTCGCGCGGGTGAGGACGGCTTTCGCCTCCTTGCCCTTTTCCATGAAGCTCAGCTCGCGGCCTTTCTTCTTCACCGCACCCAGCGAGACGCTGACGGTGTAGAAGTTCTCCTTGCGCTTCTCGAGCTTCTCCGTCGTGTTCACGATGGATGCCGCCAGTTTCACCGCTTCGGCGGGGCTGGCGTAGACCTCCTTCACCATCTTTTCGACCGTGGCACCGTCGAGTGCCTCGATGGCGAGACGCTGCTTCTTTGCTTCCGCCAGCAGCGCCGGATCCTTCATCGCCGCCACGAATGCAGCGCGCAGCGCCTTCACGCGGTCGGCCGGGATGCCCGAACGAGCGAAGAAGGGACGTCCCATTTCATTGGGCAGCGTGAAGATCTGCAGCATCTGGCGTTCGGTATCGGTCTTGGCGAAGTCCTTGAACGACGGAACGTTGGGAAGGTCCGGATGCTTGTTGGTGGCAAGCTGCACCAGCAGGTTGATCTTCTTGTCCTTGATCCAGTCGTAGTAGCGCGAAACGATGCTGTCCCAGCCAAAGCCGCAACGGCCCGTCACTTCGCCGCGCTCGAGCGCCAGATGCACTTCGGTCGAACCCGGATAGCCGAGGATGACCTTGATCTTGGTATCAGCAATCTGGTTGAGGATGCGCGCCATCAGCGTATCGGTGGCGACCGGCCCCGACGAACCGATGGTCATGCCGTTGCGGGCATCCTGGATCGTCTTGATGGGCGTTGCGTGCCAGGACACACAGAGCGACACCTCGCTGTTGGCGCTGCCGAGCCAGACCAGCTTGGTCGAATCGACGTCAACCGACTTGTCCCCGTAGAGAAGCCGGTCGAAATGCGTGTTGCGGCTGACGATGCCCATGGTCAGGCCATCGGGCTTGGCAACGTTGGCAACGTAATTGAGCGCCTTGCGCCCGGAGCCGCCCGGCTGGTTCTTGGCCGCGATCGACGGATGGCCCGGGATGTGCCGATCGATATGACGGGCGACCAGGCGGCCATACTGGTTGTAGCCGCCGCCCGCCGACGATCCGATGATCATCTGCGCATTCTTGCCCTTGTAGAAATCGGCGACCGCATCGGCCTTCGCGGGCGAAAGGACCGCAAAAACCGACAGGCACGCGAACAGCGCACCGAGAAAAGCGGTTCTGAGAACTGTCGTCATGGATGCCTCCCTGTAAGGCGGGCCAAGGGATTGTTTTGTCTTGTGCCCCCTGACTCGCGACGAACGCTTTTACGCTTGATATCGGCCCGGCCTAGAGGACGGGCGGCGAAAAATCACAGGCCGAACAAGGCGGCCGCATTGTCGTGAAGGATCGCGCGCTTTTCCGCGTCGGACAGATTGTTGGCGGCACGCATTTCCTCGAGGTTCTCGGGAAACTCGCCGTCCCAATGGGGAACGTCGGTCGCGTAGATCAGATGTTCGGCGCCGACAAAATCGATTGTTTCACGCAGGAGTGTTTCCTTGCCCTCGATCGAGACCTTGATCGAAGATTCGCGAAAGGTCTGCGACGGCTTCTTCTTGAGATGCGGCATTTCCTCTTCCGCGCGCTTTTCCCAGTGCTCATCGAGCCGGTCCAGATAATAGGGCAGCCAGGTCGCCCCGATTTCCAAAAAGCCGAGCTTGAGCCTGGGGAACCTCACGCTGACCCCGTGGCACAGGGCCGAGGTGAAATTCAGGATGACGCCCGCGGGAAAGGCATAGGCATGGACCTCGGCAAAGGTGCTGAGCTTGTCCGCACCCCATTCATGAGCCCAGTGGCGCGTGCCATGCACGCCGATGGTGGCGCCGAACTTTTCCGCCGCCTCGAATACCGGATCGAAGAAAGTGTCGCCAAGGCCGAAGGGCATGCCGTCGGTCACCACCTCGAACCCCTTGAGGCCAAGCTCCTTCGTCGCGTATTCGACTTCGGCCGCCGCCGCCTGCGGATCGCACATTGGAAGCGCACCCACCGGGAACAACCGGTCCGTCATGTAGTCTTCGGCGAAGTGGCGATTGGCGGCGCGGCAGACGTCGCGCGCCCAGGCGCGGTCCTGGCTCTTGGCGATGTTGCCCGACCCGGTCGGAAACAGCACCGCCTTCTCGATTTCATCATCGTCGCAGATGTGCGTCCACAACTCGCGCTGTTCGCGCGCGCTCATGTTGCGGCGATAGCCGTAGGGTGGCGGCAACTTGCCGGACAGCTCCAGGTCCCAGGTCTGGCCGCCCGGCCACAGCGCGCTCTCGCGATTCGCCCACCGGGAATCGAGATATTTCCGGATTTCATCCTGACGTTCGAGAATATGACCGTCGGCATCGATCGCGGGGATCGTGGCGGGCATGCTGGCCTCCCTGGGGCTCGGGCTTTTTTCGCCCTGTCATTGGGAAGCATCTTAAGCCCCGGCAGAAGCGGGAGTCCAGCCGCCCGCTCCGCCCCCGGTTTCCGGCTCTCAGGCCGCGAGCAGGCCGGTCAGTTCGGCAATGTCGGCGACCTTTTCCAGCCCCCGCACCCTGTCCACCACCGCCCGCGCCCGGTCGGCCGGGTGGCCGGCGAAGGATGCGCAATCAAGGAATTTCTCCGCCACCTCGTCGAAGGACATCGGGTTGGCGGGGCTGCCCTTGCCGAAATCGGCGCGCCCTTCGATCTTGCGCCCGTCCTTGAGGGCGATCTCGATGATCGTCGTCATCTTGTCGTAACCCGCGGCCTCCGCCTCCGGATGCACGCCGAAATCGATCTTCTCGATCATCGCCTTCACATCCGCACGCGCCACGGTTTCGTCGTTGAATTCGGACAGGCCCGCCTTGCCGTCGAGCAGCAGGATCGCCATGCAGAATTCCATCGAGAACTTGGCCTGCAACTCGTCGGTCGGTCGATGATGGATCAGCGCATTCGGCATGTTCTTGTTGGTGCCGACCTTTACCGACACGACATCGGTGGCCTTGATGCCGTTGGCGGCGATCAACTCGCGCATCTTGGTCATGCCCGGATGGGTGAGCGAGCCCGACGGATGCGGCTTGATCGATACGCCGGGGTTGGCGAATGTCCAAGGCTTGCCCAGCTTGCCGCGGATCGCCGCGTCGTCGTAGCCGCCGCCCGCCGCGCGGAAGAAACCGCGGGGCGCTTCGAGGATGGTTCCCGCCGCCGTCCAGCCGCGTCCGGCGAAATCCGCCGCGACGAGGCCCGATTCGGATGCCCGCCCGGCATGGAACGGCTTGGTCATGGAACCGAAGTTTTCGCGCAGGCCCGCCGATTGCGAACCGGCGATGGACAGCGCGCGCCGTGTCGTCGCCAGATCAAAGCCCGCCAGCCGCGATGCCGCGGCAGCGGCGGCGAAAGTGCCGCAGGTCGCCGTCGAATGGAAACCTTCCTGATAATGGCGCGGGTTGATCGCCTCGCTGATCTTGCATTCGGTCTCGATGCCGAGGTGATAGGCCAGCATGAAATCGCGGCCTGACCGGCGGTCGCGCTCGGCGATCGCAAGTGCGGCAGGAAGACACGGCGCGGTCGGATGGGTCAAAAGCCCGTAGACGCGGTCCTTGGCGACGGCAAGCTGGGTGTCGTCGTAATCGTCGGCATGAATGGCGACACCATTGGCGAAGGCCGCGAAGCGCGGCGCAATCTTGAGACGCGAGCCGATCACCGTGCAGGCCCCGGCGCCGAGACCGAGACTTTCCAGGTGCGCCCGCACAAGGCCGCCGGACGCGGCGTGGTTGCCCGACAGCGCGAGGCCGAAACCATCGAGGATGGACTTGCGGCCCAGCTCGATTACATCGGCGGGAATGTCTTCGTAACAGGTCGTGGTGATGAATTCGGCGACATATTCGGTCAGCGACTGTTCGGCCACGGCTCAGATCTCCTGTTCACGGTGTTCCAGTCCGTTATGCCCAAGTGACGCGCCCCGCGCAACTTCGTATCTCGCTGCGGTCATGCGCGTGGACAGGGCGGGCGAGCCAGCGCAAAATCGCCTCCTTCCGACAACTCGCATTGAAACACCGCTGCCATGACCCTGCCTGAAACCATGACCGCCATAGAAATTTCGACACCGGGCGCACCCGATGTCCTGCGCGCGGCAACCTTGCCCGTGCCGACACCGGCCCCGGGCGAGGTTCTGATCGCCGTGCGCGCCGCCGGCATCAACCGGCCTGACGTCATCCAGCGCAAGGGAGCATACCCGCCACCGCCGGGCGCTTCGCCCCTGCCGGGCCTTGAAGTCGCAGGCGAGATTGCCGCCGTCGGCGCGGGCGTCACCGAGTGGAGAACCGGCGATGCGGTCTGCGCCTTGCTTGCGGGCGGCGGCTACGCCCAATACGCGGCCGCGCCCGCGGGCCAATGCCTGCCGGTACCCAAGGGCCTTTCGATGACGGAAGCCGCATCCCTGCCCGAAACCTTCTTCACGGTCTGGTCCAATCTGTTCGACCGGGCGCACCTGCAGGGGGGAGAAACGCTGCTCGTCCACGGCGGCACCAGCGGCATCGGCATCACCGCGATCCAAATGGCGTCGGCCTTCGGCGCGCGCGTGCTGGCGACAGCGGGATCGGCCGAAAAATGCGCGGCCTGCGTAGAACTCGGCGCTGCGCAGGGGATCAATTACAAGGAAACGGATTTCGTCGAAGCCGTGCGCGAAGCGACCAATGGCAAGGGCGCCGACGTCATCCTCGACATGGTCGGCGGCGACTATGTCGCGCGCAACCTCAAGGCCTGTGCTGCCGACGGCCGTATCGTACAGATCGCGTTTCTCGGCGGATCAAAAGTGACCCTCGACCTGATGGCCTTGATGCGCAACCGCATCACCCTGACCGGATCGACGCTGCGCCCACGCGAAGTCGCGTTCAAGGCCGCCATAGCGCGTAACTTGCGCGAGAAGGTCTGGCCCCTGATCGAACAGGGACGCATCCGCCCGGTCATCGATTCGGTCTTTCCGTTGGCGGACGCCGCAAAGGCCCACGCCCGCATGGAATCCTCGGCGCACATCGGCAAGATCGTGCTGGAGGCGTGACACAGGCATCCCGGGCGGGTAAGTAAGGGCAAAACCGGAGGCCGTCATGACCACGACGATCAAGATCGAAAACATGGATGCGGCACTGGGCGCGCGCATCACCGGCGTCGACCTGGCGCGTCCCGTCGATGCCGCGACGCGGGATGCCATAGCGAAAGCATGGCGCGATCGCCTGATCCTTGTCTTCCCGGACCAGAATATCGGCGACGACGAACTGATCGCCTTCACCCGCCTGTTCGGTGACCTAGACCCGCCCGGCCCCAATCCATACGGCGCGCCTTTCCTGCCGGAACATCCGGAGATCAATGTCATTTCCAACGTCATGGAAAACGGCAAGCCGATCGGCAACCTCGGCGCGGGCGAAGCCATCTGGCACGCGGACATGACCTATATCGACGTGCCGCCGATGGGCGCGGTGCTGCTTGGCCTCGAAATCCCCAAGGGCGAGGGCAATACCTACTTCGCCAACATGTACGCGGCCCATGACGAAATGCCCGCCCACCTGACGGCTGCGATCAAGGGGCGCACCTGCGTGCACGACGCCACCTACAATTCGGCCGGCATGATGCGCAAGGGCTACAAGGAAGTGACCGACCCGCGCGAGGCACCCGGCGCCCGCCATCCGCTGGTCATCCGCCATCCCTATACCGGACGCGATGCGCTGTTCCTCGGCCGGCGCCGCAATGCCTACATATCCGGCCTCGGCCTCGCCGAAAGCGAAGCGCTGCTCGATGCGCTGTGGGCACACGCGACGCAACCGCAGTTCGCCGTCACCCACGTATGGAACGAGCGGGATGTGCTGATGTGGGACAACCTCGCAACCCTGCACCGGCGCGACGGCTTCACGCCGACGGCACGCCGCGTCCTGCACCGCACCCAGATCAAGGGTGCGCGCGCCCTTGAGGCAGCCTGATCCCATGCGCATCCGCTCATTGACCCTTCATCTGCTCAAGCTGCCGCTGAGCGAGCCCTACCACGTGTCCTATCGCGTCTACGAAGACTTCGACCCCATCATGGTCGAGGTCGAGGACACAGACGGGCGCATCAGCTGGGGCGAAGGACATATTTCACCCGGCTATTCCGATGAAACCGTCGAAGGCGGCTTCGTCTTCTGCCAGGAACTGGCCGCGCGCATGGCCGGCATGGAAACCTCCGACGCCAAGGCGCTGGCCCAGTCGCGCAAGGCTGAAAGCCCGGTCGCGGCGAGCGGCCTCATATGCGCGATCGAGGCGCTGGAGGACAATCCCCTCCTTCATCTGCGCGACGACGTGATGCTGCCGCTGCTCACGCCTTTCCATGCGACGAAGCCCGCTGACATTCCGGGCGAAGTCGAGCGGCGGCTCAAGGAAGGCTTTCGCACCCTCAAGGTGAAGGTCGGCAAGGACTGGGAAAACGATCTTATCCGCGTGGCGCAGGTACGCGATGCAGCAGCGGGGCGCGCCATCATCCGGCTCGACGCCAACCGCGGTTTTTCACGCGAAGACGGCGTGCGCTTCGCTGAGGGACTGGACCCGATGGGGATCGAACTGTTCGAACAGCCCTGCGCCTCGAAGGACTGGGAGGCGAACGCCGCCGTTGCGTCCGTTTCAAAAGTCCCGGTCATGCTCGACGAATCGATTTACGGCCTTCCCGATATCGAACGCGCCGGAAAAATCCGGGGTATCGGGTTCGTCAAGCTCAAGATCAAGAAGATGGGTGGGCTCGACGACCTGCGCGCAGGGCTCGCGCGCATTCGCGCGCTCGGCATGGAACCGGTGCTGGGCGACGGCGTCGCCGCCGATATCGGTTGCTGGATGGAGGCCTGCGTGGCGCGGCTCGGCACCGCGGGCGGCATCACCAACGCGGGCGAGTTCAACGGCTTTCTGAAGACCCGGGCGACGCTGCTCGAAAACCCGATGACGTTCTCGCAAGGTGCAATGCGCCTGCCCGCGGGTTACATGCCGCGCATCGACCGCACGTCGCTGGAAGCGCACCGGCGCGAGGTCTGGCGGGCGATTGCACCGCGCCAGAGCATCTAGACCGCGGAAAAGTCGATCACCTCGAAGCGCGCATCGCCGTCGCGCTCGATCTGCCCGATCAGGCCCTTTTCCCAAGACAGGTAGCGGTGCATTGCCTCTTCCTGGCCGCTGGCGCGCTCATATGGCCGCCAGAAGGCCTCGTCCTCAAGCTCGTCCAGCGGATCGCCGCGCCCCGTTTCCCACGGCAGCTTTTCGCGCCGCCACGCGGCATTGCCGCCCGCCAGAACCTTGACGTTGCGCCCGAGCGCCGCGACTTCCGGCGCGGCCAAGCGCGACAGCGTCCCGTCCTCGCAGGTCAGTACGATATCGCCCGGGGCCAGGCGCGAAAGGCTGTCGGCAAAACGCGAACGGATGGCGAAACGCGCGCCCGGAATATGGCCGCGGGCAAAGGTCAGGCTGCGCGAAAGATCGAGCAGGTGCACGCGCCCGCGCATCTGGCTGACCGCCAGCATGCGCGGCGCCACGCTTTCGCGGGTCGCGCCGTCAAGACCGGCGACATCACCCCGGTCAGGGCCGGATGCCGTCGGGCCCTCTGAAAGGCCGCCCGCCAGCACGGAAGCATCCCAACCCATCTGGCGCAGCCAAGCGGCGGCAAGGCGCGCACGCACGCCGTCATCATCCACCACCACGACGCGCGCGCCGAGGGTGGCCATGAAGGCATCGGTCTTCTGCGTCAGCTGCACGCCGATGGCGTGACGGCTTCCGGCAAGATGCCCGGCCTCGTATTCCTCGGGCAGGCGCACGTCGAAAACATAGGTCGTACGGCCCGTATCGGCGCGCCACTGGTTCAGTTCGGCATATTCGACCTCGCGCACGCCGGCGCGTTCAGCGATGCGGGCCGCGCGGCCGGCAGCGATCTGCAAGGCTTCGGGCGAAGGCGCGGGCGCCATGCGCGACTGGTTGCGCTCAAGCTCGTAGCCCGCGAGGTGCCAGCCCATGGTTCCGTCTTCCAGCGCCACCACGCGATTGGGCACGCCCGCGTTGATCAGCGACTGGGCACCGAGGATGGAGCGCGTGCGCCCGGCGCAGTTGACCACCACCGTGCGGTCGGCGTCGGGCGCCAGATCGCGGACGCGATAGACCAGCTCCGACACCGGGCAGTCGAGGGCGCCCGGAATATTCATCATGCGAAACTCGTCCATCGGCCGCGAATCGAGAACCACGAGATCGTCGCCGCGGTCCATCATGATGCGCAGCTGGTGGGCGGTGACATGGGGCGTGCCGAGACGCAGCTCGACCAGTTCGCCGAATGCCTTTGACGGCACGTTCATGCCGCCAAAAACCTCGAACCCCGCCTCGCGCCACCCGGCAAGGCCGTTTTCGAGCACGGCGACGTCGCTCCAGCCGAGCGCCGTAAGGCGCGTAGCGGCCCGTTCGGCAAGGTCCTCCCCCGCGCCGCCGTCCATGACGACGACCGCAACATCGCGCCTGGGCACGAGCGACGGCGCCAGAAGTTCGAGCCGGCTGAGTGGGCAGGTCGAGGCGAACAGAAGGTGGCCTTCGGCGTAAACACCTTCCTCGCGCACATCGAGAATGGCGAGTTCGCGCCCGCTGGCGACGGCAGCGATACGATCTTTGAGGCGGGATGCGGAAATTTTATGGCTCATATCGAAATCTGCTGTGGAAAACCCTGATTTTTCAAGCCCCAACCCGATTGACGGGTTGACGGCCCCCGGCCCCGCCCCTTAGCTTTCGTCCGACAGGCATACAAGGGGCCTTCCGGCGCATACAAATAGCAATCGCGCCGGTACGGCAAGCCCTGCTCGGTCACCGCGTTGAAATTTTTCGCAAACGGGAGGCACCTATGCGAATCCACACCACAACCGTTTCCACGACGGCCGCACGCCTTGGCATGGCGACCGGCCTCGCCGCCGCTTTCACGATCGGCGCCTATGCAGGCTCCGCCATTGCCGCGGAAAAGTTCCCGACCAAGGAAATCCAGATCATCAGCCACGCCGCACCCGGCGGCGGCACCGACGTCACCGCCCGCATGATGATGATCCGCTCGCGCCGTGAACTGGCGAAGGGCAACCCGGAATACAAGGACACCGGCGCCGTCATCAACGTCGTCTACAAGCGCGGCGGCTCGGGCAAGGTCGCCCATGAATACCTGATGTCGCGCCCGGCCGACGGCCACACCCTGATCGCGCTGACCCAGACGCACTTCTACACAATTGCTCTCGGCAAATCGCCGCTGAAGGGCCCGGAACTGGTCGGCGTGGCGCGCGCCATGGACGATCCGACCTTCATCGTCGTCGGCAAGAACAGCAAGTACAAGACGATCGAGGAACTGATTGCCGCCTCCAAGGACAAGCCGCTGAACTGGGGCGTGTCGCAGATCGGCGGCACCGAGCACGTCG
The DNA here is from genome assembly GCA_030831315.1 of Alphaproteobacteria bacterium. Taxonomy (GTDB): domain Bacteria; phylum Pseudomonadota; class Alphaproteobacteria; order SMXQ01; family SMXQ01; genus WHSO01. The sequence goes on along the minus strand of JAURLI010000052.1, from coordinate 49,858 downwards.
GCCTTGCGCGTTTTGCCAAGGCGGCGGGCATCAAGTTCAAGGTCGTGCCCTTCGGCTCGGGCGGCAAGATGGTTCAGGCGCTGCTGTCGAACGCCATCGACGCGACCCTGCCGAACGTCTCGGAAGCCGGCGGCCAGATCGAGGACGGCACGGTTCGCCCGCTGCTGCTGCTCGACAAGGCGCGGCTGCCTGCCTACAAGAACGTCCCCTCCAGCCATGAAAAGGGCTGGCAGCTGACGGTCACCACGACCCGCGGCTATGCGGTCAAGGCCGGCACGCCGCCGGAAGTGATCAAGGCGCTGGAAAAGGGCATTCTGGCCGCGATGAAGCATGACGTCTTCGCGGGCTACCTGCGCGGCTCGGGCCTCGATCCGAAGACCAGCCCGGCCGGCTCCAAGGTCTGGACCGACCAGATCCAGGAAGAGATCAAGATTGCCCGCGAAGCGCTGGGCGAGCTCGGCCTCCTCAAGAAGAAGAAATAACGGAAGCCGGAGTATATTTCCGTGACCACCGGCAACGCCGGATCGACGGGTGCGAAGGGCGCGCGCAGAAGTGCGCCCTTCGTGCACCGTACCGATCTCTGGATTACCATCATCATTCTCGTCGCCTGCGCGGCTCTCTGGTTTGAGACCACGCGCTGGGACACCGTCGCCGCGCAGCTGAGCCAGAACGTCCCGCCGACATTCTTCCCGCGCATCATCCTCGGCTGCATCATGGCGATGTCGCTTTACCTGCCCTTTGAAAACCACTTCAAGAAGAAGAAGGGTGCGGACCTCGATGAAGAACGAAGCAACAAGGTCGTTTCGATCACCTTCATCACGGCGCTTGCGCTTGTCCTGATCGTCACCCTGTTCGAATGGCTGGGTACGGACCTGAGCATGGTTCTCGCCTGCCTGCTGCTGCCGATCCTGTGGAACGAGCGGCGCCTCTGGGTGATCCTGCCCTTCGCCATCCTGTTCCCCCTCACCGTGCGGCTGATTTTCGTCAACGGCCTCAAGGTTCATTTCCTCCCCGGGCTCTTGGCCCCGATACTGGGATAGCATCCGACCATGGAACCGATTCTTCAGGGCATCGGCCTCATCCTCGTGCCCTATCATTTCTTCCTGATCCTGGTGGGCGTGCTGCTCGGCGTGCTCGTCGGCGCGCTGCCCGGCCTGTCGTCGACCATGGCGGTCGCCCTCTTGCTGCCGTTCACCCTGCAACTGCCGCCCATCCCTGCCATCGCCATGATGGCGGCGCTTTACTGCGCGGGCACCTTCGGCGGCTCGATCACCGCGATCCTCATCAACACCCCGGGCGCGCCGCCCGCGGTGGCCACCGCCCTCGACGGCTATCCGCTCGCCCAGAAGGGCGAGGCCGGACGCGCGCTTGGCATCGCCGCGGTGTCGTCGGTCGTGGGCGGCATGTTCTCGCTGGTGGTGTTCATTCTCGCGGCACCACTGCTGGCCAAGGTCGCGCTGTCGTTCAGGCCGCCCGAATATTTCGCCCTGTCGCTGTTCGGCCTGTCGATGCTCGCCTCCATTTCCGGCAAGTCATCGCTCAGAAACCTGATCGCGGGCGCCTTCGGCGTTCTGGTCTCGACCATCGGCGTTCACCTGACCACCGGCGTCGAGCGCTTCGTCTTTGGCGTCTCCGAATTCGTCGAAGGTATCAGCTTCGTGCCCGTCCTCATCGGCCTGTTCGCCATGGGCGAATTGCTCAACCAGTCGCAGCGGCTCAATGAACATGTCGAGCGCATCAAGTCGGTCGCCATCAAGCTGCCGAGCTGGGCCGAAATCGTGAAGCTGCGCTGGGTCATGCTGCGCTCGTCCGTCATCGGCACTTTCATCGGCATCCTGCCCGCCGAAGGCTCCACCGTCGCCGCCATCATCGGCTACAACGAGGCCAAGCGCTGGTCCAAGAACAAGTCGGAATTCGGCAAGGGCGCCATCGAAGGCATCGCCGGGCCTGAAGCGGCCAACAACGCCGCCACCGGCGGCGCCATGGTGCCGACGCTGGCGCTCGGCATTCCCGGCTCCGGCACCACCGCGATCATCCTCGCCGCGCTGATGGTCCACGGCTTCCGCCCGGGTCCCTACCTGGTGCAGAACACGCCCCATTTCGTCTATGCGATCTTCACGGCGATGTTCCTCGCCAACATCCTGTTCCTGGTGATCGGCCTGCCCGGCGCCAAGCTGTTCGCGCGCATCACGCTGGTCAAGCGCCAGCTTCTGTGGCCCGCGGTGTTCGTCTTCTCGATGATCGGTGCCTATGCCTATCACCAGTCGGTGTTCGACGTCTGGGTGATGCTTCTCGCGGGGCTTCTCGGCTTCGTCATGCTGCGCCACGGCTTCGGCCCGGCACCCTTCGTCATGGGACTGATCCTCGGCCGCCTGGTCGAGGAATTCTGGTCCCAGTCGATGATCATTTTCGACAACAACTGGTTCCGTTTCTTCGAAAGCTGGATCGTCGACCTGTTCCTGTTCTTCACCCTGCTCGGCTTCTTCGGACCGCTGATCTTCAAGGGCATCAACAGAATGGTCAGCCGCATGAAGCCCGAAGGCCGCGTGCTGGAAGACTGATGGCGGGGGCGGCTTCCGGCGGGGCGGTTTCCCCGCAGACGGCGGCGCTCGCCGCCCATATGGCGGGCGCGGCAAAGTCGGCGCTTCCCGCCCATGTCGCCGCCAAGACGCGGCTGCATATCCTCGACAGCCTCGCCGCCATGATCTCGGGCGCGCGCCTCAAGCCGGGCGAAATGGCTCTCGCCTTCGTCGCCGCCGAAGGCGCGCGGACCGAAGTGCTTCTGCCCGGCACCGGGATCGAGACATCTGCGCGTCTTGCCGCACTCGCGGGCGGCATGATGGCGCATGCGGACGAAACAGATGATTCCCACCCGACCGCCTTTTTCCATCCCGGCTGCGCCATCGTGCCCGCCGCCTGGGCAATGGCGGAACGGGGCGGCACATCGGGCCGCGCGGTCGTCAATGCGGTGGCGCTCGGCTATGACGTCGGCGCGCGCATCAACCTCGCCCTCGGCGTCGAGCGCTTCTACGGCAAGCAGGGCTTTTCCACCCACAGCTTCGGCGCCAAGTTCGGCGCGGCGGCGGCTGCCGGTTCGCTCGCCGGCCTCGATGCCGATCAGTGCCGCTGGCTTCTGTCCTACACGGCGCAGATGGCCTCGGGCCTCGGTTCATGGGCGCGCGATTCCGAACACGTGGAAAAGGCCTTCGACTTCGGCGGCATGGGCGCCGAACACGGCGTCGCGGCGGCGCAGATGGTGGCTTCCGGCATGACCGGGGTCGAGGATGTCTTTACCGGCGAGCGCGGCTTCTTCCAGGCCTACGGCGGCAATCTGGATGAAATCGCGCGCGAGCTCGGCGCGACATACGAGATCATGAACGCCAACATCAAGAAATGGACCGTGGGCTCACCCTGCCAGGCGCTGCTCGATTCGCTCCAGCACCTGATGGCGGAAAACGGCCTCGCCCCCGACGACGTCGGCGCGGTCACCGCCCGCGTCCCCGCGGTCGAGGCCCATATCGTCGACGACCGCACCATGCCCGACATCTGCCTTCAGCACCTGATGGCGGTTCTCATGATCGACGGCACGCTGACCTTCGTCTCGACCCACGATTACGAACGCATGAAGGATGCGCGCGTGCGTGCCTTGCGCGAACGCATCAAGATGGTGGCCGACCCCACCCTGCCGCGCCGCGCCGGGGTGATCGAGCTGGAAAGCGCCAGGACCGGCAAGCTCACCCACGAAACCGTGCATGTGCGCGGCACCGCGCAGAACCCGATGACCGAGGACGAGGTTGCCGCCAAGGCCCGCGACCTGATCGCGCCCATCCTTGGGCCTGAGCGCACCGAAGCCCTGATCGGCAAGGTTCTGGCGCTCGAATCGGTGGCCGACCTGCGCGAGCTGCGCCCCCTCACCCGCGCCTGAACCCGTCAGGCCGCGTTCCCTCCATCAGGAAAACTCCCGGCGGATGGCGTCGGTGTGCCGGCCCACTTCGGGCACGGGGCCGGGCGCGAAGTCGCGCCCGCGCGCGGGCGGTGCGGGCATGTCGACGGGGCCCGACGGGGTATCGATGCGAATGCGGGCGAGCTGCGGATGGTTCGACAACCCATCAACGCCGTTGACCATGCCGTAGGCCGTCCCCGCCGCATCGAGGCGTTTGGTAAGTGCTGCGCGATCAAGCGCGCCGAAAACCCCTACGATGATGGCATCGAGCACGGAGCGGTGTTCGACCCGTGCCGTGTTGTCGCAAAAACGCGGATCGGCGGCGATGGCAGCATCGTTCAGAACGCCTGCGCAGAAGGACCGCCATTCGCGTTCGTTCTGGATCGAAATCAGTACCACGCCGTCCTTGTAAGGATACGCACCATAGGGCGCGATGGACGGGTGATTGAGGCCGGTGCGTGCCGGTGCTTTGCCGCCGTAATCGAAATGCAGGAGCGGCACGGTCATCCAGTCGGCCATGGCGGCAAACAGCGAGATATCGATCCGCCGCCCCTCGCCCGTTCGCTCCCGCGCGATCAACGCTTCGAGGATCGCCGCGTGGGCCTGCTGGCCCGCCGCGATATCGGCGACCGACACGCCGACGCGGGCCATGCCCTCGGGCGTGCCGGTGATCGACGACAGGCCCGATTCGGCCTGCACCAGAAGATCGTAGGCCTTCATGCGCGCATAGGGCCCGTCCTCGCCATAGCCGGTGACCGAACAGGTGATGAGCCGTGGATATTCCGCCCGCAACACGTCTGCGCCGAAGCCGAGCCGCGCGGCGGCGCCCGGCGCGAGATTCTGGATGAACACATCGGCGCGGGCCACCATGCGGGCAAGCAACGCGCGGTCGGCGCCATCCTTCACATCGAGGACGACCGATTCCTTGCCGCGGTTGAGCCAGACGAAATAGGCGCTTTCCCGGTGCACGACGCGGTCATAGTGGCGGGCGAAGTCGCCGCCCGCGCGCTCGATCTTGATGACCCGCGCCCCCGCATCGGCAAGGCGCGAGGTGCAATAGGGAGCGGCCACCGCCTGTTCGAGGGCCACCACCAGAATGCCGTCGAGCGCGCCCGCCATCGCTGCCCCGATCAATAGGAGCGCGGCAGGCCGAGAACGTGCTCGGCCACGTACGAGAGGATCATGTTGGTGGAGATCGGCGCGGTGCGATAAAGCCGCGCCTCGCGGAACTTGCGCTCGACGTCGAATTCCTCGGCAAAGCCGTAGCCGCCGAAGGTCTGCATGCAGGTGTCCGCCGCTTCCCATGAGGCTTCCGAGGCCAGAAGCTTGGCAAGGTTCGCTTCCTCGCCGCAGCGCTCGCCCGCATCGAACAGGGCGGCGGCGCGTTCCACCATCAGGGCGGCGGCACGCATCTGTGCGTAGGCCCGTGCAATGGGGAACTGCACGCCCTGGTTCTGGCCGATGGGGCGGTTGAAAACCTTGCGGGTTTTCGCATAGTCGCCCGCCCGCGCCACGAACCAGCGCGCATCGCCGATGCATTCGGCGCCGATCAATATGCGCTCGGCATTCATGCCGTCGAGGATGTAGCGGAAGCCCTTGCCCTCCTCGCCGATCAGGTTGGCGGCGGGCACGCGCAGGTTGTCGATGAATACCTCGCAGGTGGCGTGGTTGATCATCGTCGGAATGGGCCTGATCTCGATGCCCTTGCCGCGCGCTTCGCGCAGATCGACGATGAACACGGAGAGACCCTCGGTCCGGCTCGGCGCGTCTTCCCTCGCCGTGGTGCGCGCCAACAGCAGCATCAGGTCCGAATGTTCCGCCCGCGACGTCCAAACCTTCGAGCCGTTGACGATGTAATGATCCCCATCCCTGACCGCGCGGGTGCGCAGCGACAGCGTATCGGTGCCGCTTTCGGGCTCGGTCACGCCGAAGGCCTGAAGGCGCAGGCGCCCGGCGGCGATCTCGGGCAGGTAGGAGGTCTTCTGGGCATCCGATCCGTGACGCAGGATCGTGCCCATCGTGTACATCTGCGCGTGCGCAGCGGCGCCGTTGCATCCCGACGCCTGGATTTCCTCCATGATCGCGGCAGCTTCCCTGAGGCCAAGGCCCGAGCCGCCATAGGCTTCCGGGATCAGGCAGGCGAGCCAGCCGCCTGTCGTCAGCGCATCGACGAACTCGCGGGGGTAGGTGCGCGCGCGATCATGTTCGCGCCAGTACGCGCCGGGAAAGCCGGCGCAGAGTGCGCGGATCTGTTCGCGGATGTCGGAAAAATTTCCGCTCATGCAAGGCTGCCTGCGGGAAAGAAGCCATCGAAGGCCGCAAGAACGAGGTCCGGACACTGCTCGGCCGGGTAATGGCCGGAGGGAATGGGACGGTACGTCACCGCGTCGGGATCGGCGACCCACTGGTTCCATGCGGCCGGCGGGTCCGAATGGCGGCCGACGTGGGAGTTCTCTCCCCACAGCACCAGGAGCGGGCAGTCGATTTTTTTGCCCGACTTGAAATCGGCTTCATCCATGGGGAAATCCACATGCAGGGTGGCGCGGTAATCTTCGCACACCGCATGGATGTTTTCCGGCGTGCAGCAACGGACGTACTCGGCCATCGCCTCATCGGTGAAGGGGCCGAGACCGACGCCCTTCTTGTTCAGCTTCTTGCGGATGTAATAGTCGAGATCGAGCGACAGGAAATGCTCGGGAAAGTCGAAGGGCTGGGCCATGAAGAACCAGTGATAGGATTCTTCCGCCCAGCCCATCGGGATATCGGCCAGCAACTGGTAGGTCGGCATGATGTCGAGGAGCGCAAGCCGCACGACCTTTTCGGGGCAATCGAGCGCCATGCGGTGGCCGACCCGCGCCCCGCGGTCGTGACCGGCGACGTAGAAACGTTCAAAGCCGAAATGGGACATGACCTCGACCTGGTCGCGGGCCATCGTGCGGAAGGAATAATTGACGCTGTTGTCGCCGCCGTCGGGCTTCGACGAATCGCCATAGCCGCGCAGGTCGGTGGCGATTACGGTGAAATTTTCGGCCAACTTCGGCGCGACCTTGTGCCAGCTCACATGGGTCAGCGGATTGCCGTGCAGCAGCAAAAGCGGCGGGCCGTCGCCGCCGCGAAGCGTGCGGATCACCGCACCGGACGTTTCAATGTCGGATTGCTCGAACCCTTCGAACATCGTGGCCCCCTTGATTGCGGCCACTATATCCGCTTGAGCCGCAAGGGCCTAGCCGCGCGCCGAACCCTTGGCGACGGGGCGCGCCGGATCGGCGGACCAGGCCGACCACGAGCCGACGTAAAGCGGCGCCTCGATCCCGGCGGCATACATGGCCGCGAGTTCGTGGGCGGCGGAATTGCCGCTGCCGCAATAGACACCCACCGGCTGCTTGCCGTCGGCACCAAGGGCGGCAAAATGTGCGCGCAGGTCCTCGGTCGACTTGAAGAAGCCATTGGCGCCCACTGCACCCGCCGCAGGTGCGCAGACGGCACCCGGTATATGGCCGGTCGCGGGCTTGTCGGCCTCGCCCTCGTAGGCGGCCTTGCCGCGCGCGTCCAAAAGCGCGCCTTCGCGCGCGATGCGGGCCGCGTCGTCGGCCTCGATCGTCGGCATGCTGCCGGGCGATACCTTGAAGCTGCCATTGCCCGTGGCATGAACGGGCTGATCGGCGAGCGGCTGGCCCGCTGCCTTCCACGCGGCGAGACCGCCGTCGAGCAGGCGCACGTTGCCGTGACCGGCCCAACGCAGGGTCCACCACGCGCGGCCCGCCTGGGCGCCCGATGCATTGTCATAGACGACGACGAGGGTATCGGCACTGATGCCCCAGCGTCGTACGTTGTCCTGCAATGCCGCCGGATCGGGCAGCGGGCGGCGTCCGCCCAGCTTCGTCGCCGCACCGGACAGGTCGGAGGCGAGCGACACCGCGATCGCGCCCGGAATCACCGGGCGTTCGAGCGGCGCCGTGTCGAGGTCGTCGCTGACATCGAGAAGAACAAGGCTGCCCTTGGCGGCAATGCGAGCCGCCAGGTCGCCCACGGAAATGAGGACGCTTGCGCGGGAATCACTCATGCCCGCCTCACGCCGTCATTGTGCAGCGGTAGAGGATGCGCGTGGCGTTGCTGGTGTAGTCCTTGATCGCGCGATGCTGCACGACCCGGTTGTCCCATACGGCAAGCGCACCCTGCTCCCATTCGACGCGGCAGGTCGCTTCGGGCGACTTGATCATGTCGAACAGGATGCCGAGGATGTTCTGGCTGTGGATGCGGCCGACGCCCTTGATGTAGCAGACGTAGGATTCGTTGATCGCCACCCACTTGCGGCCCGACACCGGGTGCACGCGGATCAGCGGCATTTCGAACGGCGGCATGCGCAGACGCGCCTGGGCCGCTTCCTCGGGATCGAGATAGCGGTCGGTGATGTGGCCGGTGGCGTCGGGCGACTGAACCACCTTGAGGGTTTCGAGATACTGCGCAAACAGCGGATCGAGCATGTCGTAGACATGGGCCGCGTTCGCAAACATCGTGTCGCCGCCCGAATCGGGGATCTGCTTGCCGAACAGAGCGGTAAACGCCGGCGCATCGGCGCGGAAACCGCCGTCGGCATGCCAGACGTGATTGCGAAGATGGGCGTCCTTGGAGGCGCTGATCATGGTCGCGTCGGGGTTTTCAGGCGCGCGCGGCGTGTGCGGACCCGCGTAGTTGAAGAACTCGCCGAGGAAGCCCGCGAACCTGGTGAAATTTTCGGCCGTGACGGTGCCCGGCTCGAAGACGACGAGGCCGCGCGTATGCAGCAATTCGCGCATGGAAGCACGGAAGTCATCGGACACCGTGTTGCCGTCGAAGCGATAGCCGGAAATGTAGGAGCCGACCGCCGGCTTGATCGCCTTGACCCGGACGCCCGCGGGGGCCGGGATGGAATCGTTCGCGAGATGGAGAGAGGGATTTGCAGACGCCATTTTCGAAGCCTTTCCTGCCCTTTTACATACGTGCCAACCGGCAACATACCATTTCCGTGCCCGTTCTAGTGCAAAACCCCGGCCCCCGCAACCGGGCCCGGAAACCCTGCGGTTTCGGGGTTTTCCCCCGCGAAGGAGAATTATTACTGACCGGGACCGGGGGAAGGTTTATCACCTGACTCCCGCCTGGTTTCAGGTCCCCTTTCCCGATCGAACCCTGATGGCCGAACTCTTCCCGCCGGACCTCGCTCCGTTCCACGCCCTGAGCGCTTTCCAGATCGTCGCCCTGATGGCGATCTACGGCATTCTGGCCAGCGTGCGCGGGGCGCTCGGCTTCGGCGCGGTGGCACCGACCATCGTTTTTTCCTCGATCATCCTCGAACCCCATCACGCGGTCATGCTGGCGCTGGCGACCGGCACCTGGGCGCAGGCGCAGATCGCGCCCTTCGGCCTGAAGCACGGCGACTGGAAACTGGTGAAACCGCTGCTGCTGTCCAGCATGGTCGCCATCACCGTCGGCACGTTCATCTTCGAAAAGCTTGAGCCGGGCTGGCTCACCATCTTCCTTGGCGTTGCGATGCTGGGCATCGCGATGATGGACCGCTACAAAATGCTCGACCGGCTGGCGCAGCGGGTCGACCTGACCCGCTTCGACGTGGCGCTCGGCCTGTCGTCGGTCAGCGGTCTGATCGCAGGCGTCGCGGGCGGCGGCGGCATGTACCTGCTGTCGGTTTACCTGAAGCTCGCCTGCCCGACGCCGACGCTGTTTCGCGGAACCTCGATCCTGATCGGCGCGATCATCCTGTTCTGGCGACTGGTGGTATCCATCGCTATCGGCCTGGTGTCGTGGCGGCTCGTTGTGGAATCCCTGTTTCTGCTACCGCTCTCGCTCGCGGGTGCGTGGGCCGGCATCCGGTTCTTTCACCGCGCCGACGCGAAGCGGTTCTACAACGCCTTCCAGATCGTGCTGATGGTGGGCGCGCTCATCCTGCTGTGGAAAGGCATCAACCGGGTGTTCTGACGCCCGCCCCTTTCACCTTTATCTCGATAAGGCGATTGGCCGGACGTTCCCTGCACGACAGTTCGATCGCCTCGCGCAGCACTTCGGCTGTCGCCTCGTCCTCGACGCTGACGGTAACCGGCGTACCAAGCACCGCCGCACGTTAGGACGCGGGTCCAAGGGTGTTGATGGCGAAGGACACAAGCTCGCGCGTATCTGCCGCCGCACCGCTCGGCGCGGGCTTGGCCACATCAAGGCGCGGACGATGGACGAAACGGTCGCGTGGTTTGGCCTTCTCCAGAACCCTGGCGAGGGCATCCTTCATGCGGGTGCGGATTGCAACCTGGCTGCTGTTGTTGGTTTGCAAGCTCATGTCTGCTGCCTCCTGACGTATCGGGCGGCGCTCCTGTGGTCGGCGGTGCCGCTCCACGTTATATTCGGTCATTGTTACAAAATGGGGGCTTGGTGCCAACCATTCCAGAGGCGTCGCATCTGCGCCTTTTGTGCCGCCCACGAACATCCAAGGGACCACGACCATGACCGTAATGCCCCGCCAGAAGGCCCCTGCGCTCGATCTCCCGCTCGCGGGCGGCGGTCGCTTTGAGCTGCATGCGCACAAGGCGGAAAAGTTCACTCTCCTGATGTTCTACCGTGGGCATTTCTGCCAGCGCTGCCGGGGCCAACTGCGCGATCTTGACCAGAAGATGGACAAGCTCGACGCGCTCGGCACGGGGATCGTCGCCATCAGCATGGATGACCGTGAGGCGGCGGAACGTACGAAGAAGGAGTGGGAGTTGAAGCGCGTCGCGGTTGCCTACGGCATGGACACCGCAACCGCACGGGACTGGGACCTGTTTCTGTCAACGCCGATCCGCCCCGACGAGGCGCCGCTGTTCAGCGAGCCGGCTTGTTTTCTCATCCGCGCCGACGGCACCGTGCAGTTCGTCGTCATCAATTCCATGCAACGCATGCGCCCCTACCCCGACGACATCATCGACACCATCGCGCGCATGACCGAAACCGGCGAACCGGCCCGCGGGGAAGTCTGAAAAAAAGAAGCCGGGTCCGAGGGGACGGACCCGGCAGGGGTATGTGGGGGAACGGAAACCGGCAGAGACCTATAGACGCTCCCGTTCCCCCGGCGGTCTGATCTCTCAGGCCGTCAACTCGCCTTCGCAAGCTTGTCGCGGTTGGTCTGGAAGCCCGCGTGTGAGCCAAGCAGCGAAATCGGACCCTTCATGTCTTCCTGCCAGAGCAGGCAGTCGGTATTAGTGGAGAAGGGCATGTCCTGGATGGTCAGCTCGTAGACCGGCCCCTTGTCCGCGGTGTGGGCATGAATGGCCCAGCCCGGCGCCGAGAACATGAAGTCGCCGGCCTTCCACGGATATTCCTTGCCCTGCACCACCGAGGGGCACGAGCACGCCGCCAAGGGCAACGAACGGGGAAGACAGCGAACGCGAAAAAATTTCACGCGGCTTCAGTTCGATGCCCGCGAGCAGCATGAGGAAGAAAATTCCCACCGTCGCCGCGTGGTGGAATACCTCGCCTTCGAGAAGCGCGACGAGGAACGGAATTTTACTGCCGAAGCCCGCCGCCGCGCCGGCAAGCAGAACACCGGCAAGGATTTCCCCGATCGTCGACGGATGGCCGAGGCGCACCGCGCCCTCGCCGCAGGCGCGTGTCAGGACGATGATGACGAGAAGCTGAAGGAGGACCATTCAGGCCTCTTGAGTTCTACCCGGCTTGGGCGAAAAAACCGCCGCGCACCGCTTCATCGAAAAGATACGCCGCTACGGGCGCTATGCCCATGGGCAGCGCGGGGCCATCTGGCTCCATGTAGATATGACTGCCCGCATCGACCATGGTCAGATGCACCTGCGGCGCGGGACGCAAGGCTTTCAGCATCGGAATGACGACGGCGCTAAAGGCTTCTTCCGAGTTGTCGCGGCTCAGCCGCGAATTGACGAAATAGACGGGCGGCACCGGACGCGCGTTCTTCCCTGTGCGATAGCGCCCGTAATCAAGGTAGCGTTCCACCAGTGCCCGCGTTTCCTTCCGGCCCAGACCGAGCCTGCGCGCCGCCACGCGGGCGGCCTTTGCCAGCGTCCCCTCGACGTTATGGGTCACGGGGAATTCCGCCTTGAACTGCGGGCGCAGACGTTCTTCCTGCCAGCCGTCTAGGATTTCTTCCATCAGCCAGGGCAGACGCATCAGCGCCGCCGCTCCCTCCCGTCCCAGCGCCTCGGGCCCCGAATAGCGTGCCCGATCACGCCAGGTGCGCAGATAAAGATCAGTGAATGGATCGTGAAGGACGTCGTCGGGTTCCTTCGGCCCGGCCTTGGCGTAACCCTTGATCTTGCCCATCGAACCTGACCATGCGTGCTTGGCCCGGTTAATGACGCCGATGGGCGCGGTTTCCACTTCGGTCTGGCCCGCGCAGTTCTCGAGTCGCTGGCTCAGGATCGCCGTAAAGGCGCCGCCCGTCGAATGGCCGTGCAGATAGACCGAGAACTCGTCGGCGGGAAAATGCCTTCGGCACGCTTCGAGCATTCCGTCCTCGAAGGCGACAGGCCAGGCCGCCATGCGCTCATGGAACAAGGTTCTCGGACGGGCGCGTGCAAAGGTACGGATGCCATAGCGCGCACGCAGCTTGTCGTCGTGAACCAGATCGTACTGGTCGCGGGTGATGACCTCGCCCTTCTTCCAGATCGGCATCCGTGCGGCACCGTCGGATTCTATCGTGTCGCCGGGCCAGTCCCGCGACGGGTCGGGCAGATAAAGCCGGCCGGGGAAGGTCATCGATACGACCTTGTAGCCGAAGCGCTGGCTGAGCAGCAGCGCCAGCGGCTCGACCGACTTGAAATCGCCGTTGCCACCGTGCAGCAGGAAGAAGCCGGCCTTGCGGCCATCGGCGCCGCGGGTAACCGCACCGGCCGGGCTATAGGTCATGACGCCGATATCCCAGTCGAGGCCGAGCGCGGATATGCGGAAAACATCCTCCCGCTGCACGGTCTTGCGCCGCTTGCGCCCGATCACCGTGCGAGACACCGCTTCGGCCCTCTTTCTGCCGATTTCCTCCGGAAGCCCGGCTGTACTTTTGGACCCCGATTTGACCTGTTTCACCATTTCCCTGGCCCCGCCACAGGCAATTAAAGACCGTTCGATTCCTTGTTAACCGGAGCAGCCCGGAGCATCAAGACGCAATGGGATCAATCAAAACAGCGGAAATCTCGCTTTGTCCTCAATAATTTGAATAGATTATGACAAATTTATCGCGCGGGGTTGATCATGGTCAGAATATCGCTATCCTTTTAAGAAATAACAACAATCAGAAACGCCCCGAACGCAAAACATCTGGGAGTAATTCACAATGAAAATTGTTCGGAAATTCCGCAACTATTCTGTCGCAGTTCTTGCGATGACATCTGTTTTTGCTTTGTCTGCCCATGCTGATGCGATTTCTGACTTCTACAAAGGCAAGGACATCGTAGTTTATGTCGGCTCTGGCCCCGGCGGCGGATACGACACCTATGCCCGCATGATGGGCCGCCACATGGGGCGCCATATCCCCAGTAACCCCAATTTCATCGTCAAGAACATGGACGGCGCCGGCTCGATCATCGCCGCCAACTACGTCTATAACGTCGCCCCCCAGGACGGCACGGTGATCGCCTCGCTGCAGCGCAATGCGCCGATCGTCCAGATCATGGGCCAGAAGGGCCCGAAATTTGAGGCGACCAAACTCAACTGGCTTGGCAGCTTCAACAACGAAGTCGGTATCATCGCGGTGTCTAAGCGCGCCGGCATCAAGAAGTTCGAGGACATGTACGGGAAGGAAGTGCTGTTCGGCTCCACCGGCCCGAACGACACGGAATTCTACCCCGCCCTGATCGCCAACACGCTGGCCGCGAAGATTCGCCTGATCAAGGGGTATCCGTCCACGCCGCCGACCCATCTCGCGATGGAGCGCGGCGAGGTCGACGGCATCAGCCAGTCCTGGGCGTCCTTTGCACACCAGTCAAACCTTTATGCGAAGGGCGAAATGGTGCTGCTGGCCCAGCTGTCGCTGAAGCCGCTGCCTGAGCTCAAGGCCAAGGGCGTGCCGCTGCTGATGGATCTCGTCGATGAGAACCGTCTACAGCCCGGCTACACGAAGGATCAGGTTCGCACCCTGTTCCGCCTGCTAATGGCGACCAAGACGATGGGCCGTCCCTTCGCGCTCGGCCCCAAGGTGCCGGCCGACAAGGTCAAGGTTTTGCGTAACGCCTTCAACAAGACGACCGAGGACAAGAAGTTCGTCGAAGAGGCCAATAAGCAGGGCCGCGATCTCAGCCTCGTCACCGGCGATGAAATTCAGGACATCGTCGAAAAGATGGCTTCGGCTCCGAAGGACGTCCTGAAGAAGCTCGAGTACGTGAGCCAGTGGCACGGCCCGGTCAAGACCGCGAAGGTCGAGATCCCGAAGCATACCGGCAAGATCACCAAGATCGAAAAGGGCGGCCGCAAGATCACCGTCGATGCTGGTGGTAAGAAGGTGTCGGCCAAGATTTCCGGCTCGCGCACGAAGATCAAGGTGGGCGGCAAGAACGCCAAGCGTTCGGCGTTCAAGGAAGGCATGACCTGCGCGATCAGCCTGCCGCCTGGTTCCAAGGAAGCCACGGTAGTCGACTGCAAGGGCTGATCACCTGAACCCCAGTATCCGCGGCTTTCGCGGCTCTTCGGCACCCCCGGTTTTCTGGGGGTGCCTTTTTTGCGCCACTTTGTAGCCATATAGCCACAGCCAGCTTGCGTCCCCCGACGGGGCCGGTTAGAACCGCCAACCCGGCTCTTTCACTCAATTTACTAGGGAGTCTTCCATGCGTTTTCCCCACATCATGACCGCTGCGGCGGCCCTGTGCGGCATGTTTGCCTCAGGCCCCGCCTCAGCCGACGCCATTGCCGATTTCTACAAGGGCAAGCGGATCCAGCTGCTGGTCGGTTCCGGTCCGGGCGGCGGCTATGACGTTTACGCGCGTATGCTGTCGCGCCACATGGGCCGCCATATCCCCGGCAACCCGGGCTTCCTTGTGAAGAACATGGAAGGCGCCGGCTCCATCGTCATGGCGAACTACGTCTTCAACGTCGCGCCCAAGGACGGCACCGTGATCGCCGGCATGCAGCGCAACGCCGCGATGGCCGAACTGATGGGCCAGAAGGGTCCCAAGTTCAAGTCCGTCGAACTCAACTGGCTGGGCAGCCTTGCCGACGAGCCGGGCGCCTGCGCCATCGCGACGCGCACGAGCATTAAGTCGTTCGAGGAAGTCTTCACCCGCACCTTCATCATGGGCGGCACGGGTCCGAACGACACCGAAATCAACCCCGCGCTGATCAACAACGCGCTCGGCGGCAAGTTCCGCCTGATCAAGGGCTATCCGTCCACGCCGCCTATCCACCTCGCGATCGAACGCGGCGAAGTCGATGGCATCTGCCAGTCCTGGGCGTCGCTCAGCGACCAGGGCGGCCCGATGATACGCGCAGGCACCCTGAAGCCGATCATCCAGCTCACCGTCAAGCCGGTGCCCGAGCTGACCAAGATGGGCGTGCCGACCGTTTTCGACGTGATCAAAACCGGCAAGCACCTTGGTGCGGGTGTCACCCAGGAAGAGGCCTCCGCCTATTTCCAGATCCTGATGGGCGTGCGCGTCATGGGCCGCCCGTTTGCGATGGCGGCGAAGGTTCCGGCCGACCGCGTCAAGGCGATGCGCGTTGCTTTCGATGCCACCGCCAAGGACGCTCAGTTCCAGGCGGAAGCCAAGAAGCTCAAGCGTGACGTCGACCTGATCACCGGCGAAGAGATCCAGAAGATCGTCGCCGAAATGGCGGCCCAGCCCAAGTCGGCGCTGGCCAAGCTCGACGACATGCTGAAGTTCAAGGGCCCCACCCAGACCGCCAAGGTCGAGCAGCCCAAGTTCTCGGGCAAGATCTCGAAGGTCATCGAGGGCGGCCGCAAGATCGCCGTCAGCGTCGGCGGCAAGGACGTGCAGACCGGCATTTCCGGCTCGCGCACCAAGATCACCGTCGCCGGCAAGGCGGCCAACCGCAGCGCCTTCAAGGAAGGCATGGAGTGCAACGTCACCCTGCCGAATGAAGGCGCCAAGGAAGCCGCCAACGTGGACTGCAAGTAAGCAATCCCCGGATATATTTCCTGAAAACGGGCGGCCGCCATGGCCGCCCGTTTTTTATGGCCAACCCGGGGCTGGCCATCGAGAGCCCGCTTCGCTAAAACCGGGACTAGAGCAACCCAAGGAGTAGCCGATGGCCGACGCCGCGCCCAAGACCTTCATCTGGATCACCGAGGCTGAGGTCGTATCCCTGATCAACCTGTCCGGCGTCATCAATGCGCTGGAGGACGCGCTTCGTCTCGAATACGAAGGCAAGGCGAAAAACCTACGCAAGGGCCAGACGGCGTGGACGGGAGGTAGCCTCAACATCACCGGCGCCCAGTTCACCGGCATCGGCTTTTCCGGCGCCAAGGTATGGACGAATGTCGGCGGCAAATCCGCGCCGCTTGTCCTGCTGCACGGATCGAACGACGGCCAGCTGAAGGCGATCATCGAAGCGGTGGCGCTTGGCCAGATGCGCACCGCGGCGCTTGCCGGTGTCGCCACCCACTACCTTGCCGCCGAAGGCGCTGACGACATGGCGGTGGTCGGCTCGGGCAAGCAGTCGATGACCCAGGTCGCCGCCGTCAATGCGGTGCGCCCCCTGAAACGCCTGCGCGTGTTCTCGCCGACCCCCGAGAACCGTGCCCGCTTCGCCGCCGAAGTGCGCGCGAAATACGGCTTCGAGGTGGTCGAGCGCGGTTCGGTCGAAGCTTGCGTCAAGGACGCGCCCATCGTCACCACAGTGACGCGCGCGAAGGAGCCGTTCCTCACCGCCGACATGCTGTCGCCCGGCTCACACCTGAATGCTGCCGGCGCCATCATCACGGGCTTTGCCGAAATTACCGCCGACGTTGTCGCCCGTGCCGACCGCGTAGTGGTGGACAACCTGGAAGGCTGCCGCTCCGACAGCCGCGAATTGCAGTCCTTCTATGACGGCGAAGGCGGCGACTGGAACGATATGATCGAATTGAAGGACATCGTCGGCAGGGGCGAGAAGCGGCCCGCCGGCGCCGACCTGACTCTGTTCAAGTGGATGGGCGTCGGCCTCGCCGACCTTGCCGCCGGGATCGAGATCCTGAAGCGCGCCAAGGCGAAGGGCGCGGGGCGCGAACTGCCGCACCCCGGTCGCGCGCCGGTCGATGTCAGCTAAGCATGGGAGAGACGACGATGGAAAAGGTGATGTTCGGCGCAGGCTGTTTCTGGGGAGTAGAATCGGCCTTTCGCCAAATACCGGGCGTGGAAGAGGCCATCTGCGGCTATTCCGGCGGGCACACCGACAACCCCACCTACCGCGAGGTCTGCGGCCACGGCACCGGCCATGCCGAGGTCATCGAGGTGACCTTCGATCCCAACGTCGTATCCTTCGAGCGGCTGTGCGAAGCCTTCTTCGCCATTCACGACCCCACCCAGTTCAACCGCCAGGGCCCCGACATCGGCGACCAGTACCGCTCGGCCATCTTCTTTTACGATGACGCGCAGAAGGCGACCGCGACGGCAGTTCGCGACCAGCTTGAAGCCGCGCGCCGTTTCCCCCGCCCCATCGTCACCGAGATTTCACCGGCAAATACGTTCTGGCGGGCGGAGGAATACCATCAGCGCTATTTCGAGAAGCACGGCGGCGCCCATTGCCACTTCGTGCCGCCGGAATTCACCCGGCGTCATCACTGATCATGGCGAATCGAAACCGTACAGCCTTGCCGGATTGTCGGCGAGAATCAGTTTCTGGACATGTTCATCCGGTGCGACGGCACCGACGAAGTCGAGCACGTCGGCATCTTCCGGGACTTCGCCGTCGAAGGTCGGATGCGGCCAGTTGAGGCCCCAGATGACGCGATCAGGCCGCGCCGCCACCAGCGCCGCCACAGGCGCCACGATGTCGGCGTATCCCGGCGGGCCCGCGCGGGATGCGTTGTAGACGCCATAGATATTCAGCCACGCATCCTCGCATTCGCGCAAATGACGCGCCACCGCATCGAAGGCGGGCGTACCCGGAAGATCGGTCGGGCCGAGATTGGCGATACTGTCGAGGCTGTGCGGTATAGCAAGACACCTGAGGACCGGCAGAAGATCGATCACCTCGGCCGCGTCACGCAGGTGAATTTCAACATGCCAGCCGAGGTCCTTCACGCGCGCAGCAAGGCGGGCGAGATGTTCCGGCCCCATGCCACCGACCGAACGGGTCGAAATGCGAAAGCCGGTCATACCGCCCGCGGCGAGATGTTCGAGCTCATTGTCCGTGATGTCGGGCGGAAGCAGGGCCAGCCCCTTGAAGGCTCCCTTCGCCGCGGCAATTGCCGCCAGCGTCGGCCCATTATCGAGAAGCGCGCTGCCGGTGACGATCACCCCGCGGGCGAGGCCGAGCCGCGCCGCTGTGGCGCGGTATTGGTCAAGCCCCGCATCGACCGGCGTGTAGCGCCGCTTCGCCCGGTAGGCAACATTGTCCTCGTAGATGTGGAAATGGGTATCACAGGCGCCTGCCGGAACCTTGATGCGAGGCGCCCGGCCATTGCGCCGCGGCGGGCGCAACGGGCGGGGCGCGTCCTCGCTCACCGCACGCCCTCAGATAAGGACGGAGAAGTCGAGGCCGCCCGGGAACAGGTCCTCGGGCTTGGCACGCACGCGGGTGATGCCCTGCTCGAAGGTGTACTGGCAGAACGCCTCCAGCGTCTTGCGGTTCGGCTCCAATCCGTAGGGGAAGAAGTCGCCACCGAATTTTTTCTTCATCTGCTCGGCATGATCAACCGCCCAGGGCAGGCAATAGCGCGACACCGAAATTTCAAGGAACCTGTCCATGGCATTGTTCTTCGACTGCTCGAAAGCCATCAAGAGGTTGCGCGCAATCCAAGGATTGTCTTCGAGGATCGCCTTGCGCATGCAGACGATATGCATGATGGGGAAGATGCCCGTTTCATCGAAGTATTTTTCTTCCATCGCCCGGTAATCGGGGAACAGCCGCTTCACATCAGGATGCTTGCGGGTAAAGACCTTCGGCTCGCGCGCGACCAGGGCCGCATCGATTTCGCCCGACGCCAGCATTTCCGAAATCGACTTGTCGGTAATACGCGTCAGCTTCAGGCCCTTGGGCAGGTAGAGCTCGACCTTTTCCTCGCGGCCGGGCTGCTCGGTACCGGCCTGGACCCAGTCGATGGACGTCAGGTCCACGCCCGCCGAATGCTGCAGCCAGCCACGCGTATAGACCGCCGCCGTCTGCGCCCATTCGGGGACCGCCACGCGCTTGCCCGCGAGATCCTTCGCCGTCTTGATGCCGGATTTGACGTTGTAATAGAACGACGAGAAGCGAAACTGGCGCGACGTCCAAACCGGCAGGCCGATGATATCCGGATTTTCACGCGTCACCTGGGCGATGAACTTGGCGAAGCTCAGCTCCGAGACATCCCATTCCCGGTTGTAGGTGAAGCGCGAGAAGACCTCGTGGATCTCCATCGTCAGGAAGGTCGGATCGATGCCTTCGGCCCGCACCTCGCCGATGCGAAAATCCCGCATGTGATCGTAATCGGACATGGCGATGGTCAGCGGAACGCGCTTCATGGAAACCTCCCCCTCGTGCCGCGAGCGCGGCTTGTTCTTCAGGTAGTTTTATAGACGGATCGGGCGCCCCGCGCCACCGGGGGAAACGTCGTCACGATCCGTCGTCCGAACGATTGTCTTGGGTATATGGCAAGGCCTATCATCACCGAAAAAGACAGGGAGAGGACACTTGGCGGCGCAGCCCGAAGCAACACAGGAGGTTTTCCCGGTCCTGATCGTAGGCGGCGATCCCGTCGGTCTCGCCATGGCCGTGGAACTAGGCTGGCGGGGTATCCGCTGCCTGCTGGTCGATCATGGCGACGGCACCGTCGATCACCCCAAGACCAAAGGCGTCAACATGCGCACCATGGAGTTCTGCCGCCGCTGGGGCATCCATGATGCAGTGCGCGAGCAGGGCTACCCACGCGACCGGCCCCATGACCACATCTACTTCACTACCCTGGCCGGGCATCTCATCTACCGGCATTCGCAGCCGCCCCTTGAAGAAGTCTCGCCGCCGTCGGGCGCACTGGAACCGTTCCAGCGTTGCCCACAGACCGTTTTAGATCCCCTGCTTATGGCCCGCGCGCGGTCCTTTCCTTCCGTCACGCTGCGTCACCGCACCCGCTGCGAAAGCATCAGCCAGGATGGCGAGGGCGTCGATGCCCGGATCATGGATCTTTCGACCGGCAAGGCCACGATAGTCCGGGCACGGTTTGTCGTCGCCTGCGAAGGCGCGCGCTGGCTCGCCTGAGGTGCTCAGGCGAGTCTCATCTGACGCAAGATGGCCTTGACGACAGGGCTGTTCGGATCGCCGAACTCGGCGCCCATGTCAAAGTGGTTCTTTCCCTCCAGCACGAGAAACTCGCATTCCTGCCCGGCCGCGCGCCAGGCGGTGACAAAGGCATGATTCTGGCGCTGGAATTCCTGCAATTCGCCGCCACCGACGCCGATGACGAGCGGAATGCGCGTGGCCGGAATATGGTGAATGGCACTGAGGGCCCGCGCCCGCTCCTCGTCGAGGTGCAGGTAGCTGTTACGCCATGAATGGCGCACGGGCTCGAGGTCGTACATGCCCGATACCGGAGCTGCACCCTTGATGATATCGGCGGGGAGCCCGTAAATGCCTTCCCAGTCGGTCACGACCATCATGCCGGTGACATGGCCACCCGACGAATGACCTGAAATGAAGATGCGCTCGGGATCGCCGCCGAAGCTGGCAGCATTGCGATAGGTCCAGGCGATCGCCGCGCGGCACTGGCGCACCTGCTCCTCGATCATCACATCGGGAACTGAAGCAAAGTTGACCGCGATGAAGCTCGCACCGGCAGCATGGAACACCGGGGCAGGATAGCTGACATCAGACTTGTTGCCCGACTTCCACGCACCGCCGTGAATGAAGATCTGGATCGGTGCACCCTTTTGCGCCGCCGGAAAAATGTCGAGCTTCTCCTTGAGCGTCGGCCCATAGGGTACGTCGAGGATGCATTTCAGCGTCGCGCGCGCCCTCTCGCTTTCCCGGACCTTGCGTTCCCTGTAGGGGCCGTTGTCGGGCACCAGGCTGTTCTGGTTGTAGTTGTCGTCAAGTTCCTGCTGGCTCAGTTCGCGCCAGTCACGGAATGCCGTCTTCGGTTGATCAAGCATGTGCGTTTCCCCCCGGCGCTCAGTGGAGTTTCGGCGCCTTGTAATTGCTCAGGCGATCGACCGAGCGAATATTGATCGTCCTCTCCTCGCCGTTGCGGAAAATGGCAAGGTCGATCGTGACGCCCGCCTCGCCGACGGCCCACATCTTGCGGAACAGGCCGCCAAGGCTCTGCACCCGCTCTCCGCCGACGCCCAGCACGACGTCGCCGACGCTGACGCCCGCCTTGGCTGCGGGGCCGTTGTCGGTCAGGCCGATGACCACGAGGTTTTCACCAAATTCCGCCGCCTGCATGCCGATCCAGGGCCGCGGCGGCGCCTGGGTCTGCCCGTAGCGCACGAGATCGTCGATGATGGGCGGCAGCAGATCGATGGGAATCATCATGTTGACGTCCAGCGCCGTGCGGTTCTGCGTCACCTGCTGCATGAACAGCGATCCGATGCCGACGAGACCGCCGTTGCCGTCGATCAGGCCGGTGCCCGCCCAGTGCGGATGCGGTGGGGTCGTATAGATCGCCTCGTCGAGAAGATATTCCCAGTAGCCCGCGAATTCCTGGCGGGCGACGACGCGGGCATCGACCGCGGCATCGAGACCGCCGACGCCGCCGACCACGACCCTGTCGCCCGCTTTGACGGCTGAGGAACGCCCGATCCGGAATGGCGGCACGCCGAGCGGCTGCAAGGCCTGCACGAGGGCGAAACCCGTTTCATGGTCGCGGCCGACCACATGGGCGTCGCTGACCTGGCCATCGCCGGTCACAAGCCAAACCTGTTCCGCCTCGGTCACCAGGTAGCCGACCGTCGCCACCAGCCCGTCGGGGGAAATCACGCAGCCGTTGCCCGCACGTTCGGTACCGAGCCGCTCGGCGCTATGGGCATCGGCCGGCACGGTCGCGCGCAGGCCGACGATGCCGCGCAGCGTTTCTTCCAGATCGAACCCGTAATTGCCGGGGTCCGGCCGGCTCGCGTCGTCCTGGCTCATGGCCCGTCCCGCCTGTCCTGTCCTCAGTCTTCGGCACAGGATAGGCCAAGCGGGGAGCCGGGCAAAGGCCCGCCCGTGGCAGGTCTGCAAAATCCAGTTGCGCGATACGGGGCGGCGGCAGCAAACTCCGGCCAAAACAGGGCCCCAAGACCCCGGATCAACCCTTCCCAGACGAGGCAATCATGATGTCCCTCCGTATCCTCGGCGCTGCAGCGGCAGCGTCCGTCTTCATCTGTGCGGCGCAGGGTGCTGCCGTCGCCCAGGACTTCAAGGGCAAGACCATCAGGGTCATCGTCGGGTTTTCCCCCGGCGGCGGCTACGATGCCTATGGCCGCCTGATCGGGCGCCACATGGGCAAGCAGATCGACGGCAAGCCCACGGTCATCGTGCAGAACATGCCGGGGGCGGGCTCGATGACGGCAATCCGTTATCTCGACGCGGGCGGGCCGAAGGACGGTACCGCCATGACCATCTTCAATCCTGGGCTGATCACCCAGTCGCTCACGGACCCGAAGAAGGCACCGATCGACTTCACCAAGCTACGCTTCATCGGCTCGGCCTCGTCCGATATCCGGCTCTGCTATGCCTGGGGCAAGACCGGCATCAAGTCGATGGACGATTTTCTCAAGCGTCCGCAGATCGTGATGGGCGGCACGACGTCGGGGTCTTCGGCCTATGTGAACGGCGCGCTGCTCCGCAACATGTTCGGGGCCAAGATCAAGCACGTGCTCGGCTATCCCGGCTCTGCGGAAATGCGCATCGCCATCGAGCGCGGCGAGCTTGAGGCCGACTGCGGCGCCTGGGGCTCGACGCCCCAGTCGTGGATCAAGGACAAGAAGATCAACATGCTGGTCCGCTTCTCCAAGGCCTCCGCGCCCGACATGCCCCAGATGCCCTACATCATGGACTTCGCCAAAGGGGCCGAACACCGCCAGATCCTGAACGTCATCCTGGCGCCGAGCGAAATCGGCCGGCCCTTCGTCCAGTCGGCGAAGGTTCCCGCACAGGCGCTCGCCACCCTGCGCAAGGCTTTCGTCGACACGGTCAAGGACAAGGCGTTCATGGCCGAGGCCGACAAGGGCAACCGCGAAATCATCGGCCCAATGAGCGGCGAGGAAGCCGAAACCGCCGTCCGCGAGATTTATGCCACCCCCAAGGCGGTCATCGCCAAGGTGGGCGGCATGATCAAGTAAGGCCACCGTACTTCGATAAAACCCCGCCGGTTCGGACCGGCGGGGTTTTTTTATTCCCGGAAACCGGGACTTTGCGCCCGCACCTTGCGGCCAGCGGGGCTTTTCCCTAGGCTAGCGGCCAAGCAAAAACGGCCACCGCCGCAGGAGGAAACAATGGGCTACACCCTCGACCAGTTCTGCAAGGACATGCACGACACCCTCGCCAGGGGCGTCAACGACGCATCGCGTGAAGCGGTCGCCGAAAAGCTCAAGGCGCTCGTCTCCAATCCCGACTTCGTCAAGGCGACCTTCAAGGACGATACGCCCCCGGGCAAGGAAGTCCTGTTTCACGACAAGGATCTCGACGTTTACGTGCTCGCCCACGTGCAGCGCGCCGGCAAGGGCGGCAACCCGCACAGCCACGGCAATTCCTGGGCGATCTATTCGAACTGCGCCGGAATAACGGAAATGACCGAATGGCGCCGGACCAATCCCGAAAGTGCCGATCATGCGGAACTCGTCGCCGACAAGAAGTACGACATCGGCCCCGGACAGACCCGCGCCTACGGCCCGGGAATGATTCATTCGACGGCGCATCCGGGCAAGGCATGGGTTGTCCGCATTACCGGCGGCGATCTCGACAACGTGCCGCGCTTCCGCTTCGATCCGCGCAAGGACAAGATCCTCGAAAACGCCTGAGCGTTTAAGACCGACAAACGAAAACGCCGGGATCGTTTCCGGCGTTTTTCGTTTCAGGCGGCGGCTTCTTCCGCCACTTCCGGATCGATCACCACCTGGTGGCGCGTGCCCGGCACATAAATGCCCTGGAAATGCTCGCGCAAACCCGCCGGCATGGCCCAGTCCGAATCATCGCGCACCCACAGCCGATAGAGATGGCGGCGGCGTTCCGCCTCGGGCCAGTCCGTGAAGGCGCGGCGCGAATGCAGCATGACGTGGTTGTTCAGGATCTGGATGTCGCCGCGCGCAAAGGGAATGTCGGCGGCGCAGGCCTCGACAGTTGCGACGTAAAGCTTCATCGCCTCTTCCTGCGCCGGCGTGAACGGCGGCACCCCGGGCAGGCCCTGAGCCTTGCGGATATAGGCGGAAACCCCGCGCGCCGAGAAATATCCGTCGCGGAAAGAAAACACCGGCTGGCGGTACCAGGGGTCGGCCCCTTCGGGAACTTCCCCGTGACGGGTGAAATAGAAATCCTGTTCGAGCTCGGCGACCAGATCGGCCCGGACCGCGAGCATCCGGTTGTAAAGCGTGACCGCGCTGGCGACGCGGCTCTCGCCACCCGACTTCGACACCTGCATGCATAGAAGCCCGACATAGTCGCAATGATCACAATGAAAGCCGAGCGCGGCACTGGACTGGTAGCCGCGAAAGCGGGGATCGTCGTAACTCTTGCCGAAATCGCGCACATGGCCGAGCAGATGCCCGAAGGCATTCTGGGAGACCGGGCGGCCGAGATGGGCGCCGATACCGAGGAAGGCACGCGCGGCGCGCTCGCGCCCCATATCGGCAACGGGCAGACCACGCAGGACAACGACGCCCCGGCCCCGCTGCAATTCATGCCGGATACCGGAGAGCGCCTCGGAAAACTGCGGCAGGGGAAAACTATCGCGGGTGATTTCGGCGGGTGGCAGGCCAGCCGACATGGCCGTCTCGGCCGCCGCGACAATTTCAGCGATGTCCGATGCCGTCAAGCGGTAGATCCAGTCGTCGGCCGCGACCAGTTCGGCCGGCCCCCATCCCGACGGATCGACGATGGGCCTGCCCGGCAGGGCGGGCTGACGGCGTGCAGTGCGCCAGGTTCCGAAGGTGCTCATGGGCGAAGTCTAGGACGTCCCGGCCCGCACGCCAATCTCCGTCGCAGGCACTCAGGCCAGATAGGCGCGCCACTCGTCGGCATAGGGGACGTTCTCCTAACCCGCCATGGTCGGGATGCCGCGGGTCAGGTGCACGATCTTGGGGTCGAGGTCAGGCGATGACCAGCCTTCCAGCCAGTTCCAGGTTTCCGGCACGCCGCCGATCAGCTCGTCGGCGAGCCAGCCAAAGGCATGGAGATGACCGCCGCGCGAATGATTGACGACATCGAGCGTCAAAGCCGCGTTGGCCGGGTGGCCGCAGTTGTAGAGGATCATCGACGACCAGTTCTTGCGGAAATAACGGGTCTGGGCCTGCTGGTCCATCTTGACCGTTTCCTTGGGGCGGTGGTCGTGCTTGACGCACATCACCGCGTAACGGTCATCGGCCAGGGCAAAAAGTTCCTTCACATCGGCCCTGAACAGAAAATCCGAATCGCAGTAAAGCGCCCAGCCCTTGTAATCCTGAAGTGCCGGCACGAGAAAACGGGTGAAGGAGAAATCGGTCGAAAACGGCTTGCCGTCGCGCTCGTCGATGCGCTGGCTGCCTTCGGTCCGGTAAGGACGATCGTAAAAGCCGCGCTCGCGCAGGTCGATCTCGCGCAGTTCATGGACATCGAGTTTGATGCTCGCGGTCTTGAGCAGGGACAGGCGCGCAACTTCGGTCGCTTCCGGCTCGCGCCGGTCAAAGCCGATATAAACCGCAGGGGTGGGATTCATGACTTCACTCGCAACGCCGCGAAACTCCATCGTCTTGTGCCACGGCAGGAGCATAGATGCAACCGCAGCACCTCCTCGCCCCTTGCCAGCGCCCCGCGGGGAAAGGGATACTTGAGCAAAATCATAGGACAGGAAACCCCATGACCGCTTCCCCCGGCCCTGCCGGCGCCGCGCCGCGCAAGGCCCAGTCGTTTGCCGCCCTTCGCCACCCCGCCTGCCGCGTCTACCTGGTGGGTACGATGCTGGCGATGATGGCCGACAACATCGAGCACGTGATCAGCTACTGGATTATCTACCAGAAGTTCCACTCCCCCGCCCTCGGCGGCTTTGCGGTCATTTCCCACTGGGCGCCCTTCCTGTTCTTCTCCGTCTACGCTGGCGCGCTTGCCGACCGTTTCGATCCCCGGCGCGTCATCCAGGCGGGCATGGGGCTATTCATGGTGGCATCGGCGGGATGGGGCGTCCTGTTCCTGACCGATACGCTGGAACCCTGGCATGCGGCCGTGCTGCTGGTGATCCACGGCCTTGCCGGCGTGCTGTGGGGACCAGCATCGCAGTTGATCATCCACGACATCGTCGGACGCACCCAGCTACAGAGCGCGATCCGGCTGATGTCGACGGCGCGCCAGCTCGGCCTGCTGATGGGCCCTGCTGTGGGTGGCGGCATCCTGCTGCTGATGGGCCCGGCATGGGGCATCCTGTTCAATACGCTGATCTACCTGCCGCTCACCCTGTGGCTGGTCAACGCACCGTTCGGCCCCAAGTTCCGTGAAGCGGGCGCAGAAGCGCCGAAGCGTCGTCATGCCAGCGGCCTCGCCGACATTCTTTCGACGATGAAAATGATCGCCGGCAACAAGATCATCGTCTCGATGGTCATGCTGGGGGGCATTGCCTCGCTGATCGTCGGCAATGCCCACCAAGCGCAGATGCCGGAATTCGCCCATGACCTTGGCCACGACAACGCCGGTCTGCACTATTCGATCCTTCTGACGGGCGGTGCCGCGGGCGCTTTGGTCGGTGGCATCATACTGGAGAGCCGCAACCTGCTTGCCCCCAACCCGCGCACGGCCTTCGTGCTGGTGATACTGTGGAGCATCTCCATCGGCGTCTTCGCCCTGACCCGAACCTACGAGATCGCGGTTGCCGCGATCTTCGCGGCAGGCTTCCTCAACCTCGCCTATGGCTCGATGAACCAGACCCTGGTGCAACTCCACGCGCCCGAAGACATCAGGGGCCGCGTGATCGGCCTCTACAACATGTCGGCACACGGGCTGCGAACATTCTCGGGCGTGACCGTCGGTTTCGGCGGCAGCCTGATCGGCGTGCACTGGTCGCTGGCACTATCGGCGATGGCGCTGCTGGCGCTGACCGTCGGCCTGCTGTCATTCACGAGCTGGGCACGGCCCGGCCGCGATACCGCCTGAGCTAACGCGACAGAAGCGAGTCGCCAACCGTCGCGCAGACCCTGTCGACGATCCGCAAAGCCGCCTTGAGGCGGCCGCGCCCCACACGGTCGAGGCGCGCGAGATCGATGAAATTGCCCGCGGTCTTTCCTGCGGCGATATCGGCGAGCTGCTGTTCGAGGACGAACCGCATCAGGATTTCGTGCGCTTCATCGAGCGCCACCGCATCGGCGCCCGCAAGCTTGCCCCGCGCGCGCGCTTCGGCGATGCGCCGGGGCGTCGCCGTGCCGTCGAACCCGGCAGCAAGGGCCAGCAGGCGCGCACCGGCCGTCACCGGCAGCAATCCGAAACGCTTGAGGTCCAGCCTGCCGCCTTCGCTGCGAAGGATGCCGAAGGGACCGATTGCCGAGCCCATCCCCGCGACATTCGCGTGCAAAAGCTTGAGAAAAGGATAGACGCGCGAGGCTGCCTTGACCGCGTAGTCACGCAGGCGCGCGGCCAGCGCGGCATCACCCCGTACGGATACGGCATCGAAGAAGATATCGACGTTGAGCAGGTCCTCGGGCTTCGATCGCACGATCCAGCCGTCCACTCGCTTCTGCCAGCCGGCGAGGCTCGCGCGCCAGGCCGGTTCCGAGACCATCACCTTGCCCTTGCAATAGGGCATGCCGGCATCATTGAGGATACGCGTCATCCGCACGCCGAAATCTGCGAACCAGGCATCTGCACCATCGTCGTCCGCATGAACGAGGGCATTGTCCTGATCAGGCGCCAGCAGGCTTTCGCCCCGCCCCGCCGAACCCAGCACCAGCACGGCGAAGGCGGCCGGCGCCGCGCCCCGTCCCGCTTGCGCCATCTCCGATGCCGCAAGTTCGGCCGCGCGCGCCACCGCGTCGCGCAACACCGCGGAAATGACGCGGGCGACACCGCGCCCCGATACCTCGTCGTTCAGAAGCCCCTGGGCCAGTGGCGGCAGGCGCGCGAGCGCCTTGGCCAGCGCCGGTGCATCGGCCGCGGCTTCAACCTCGTCGCCGAGCACCAAAGCCGCATTGGCGCGCAGCCGCAGCAAGGCCCCCGCCGCCACGACGCCCGCAAGCGTTCCATCGTCCGCGGTAACGGCGAGGTGCCGGATGCCGAGGCGCGCCATGCGCGCAATCGCCACATGCAGAAGCGCATCGGCACGCACCGTCGCCACGGGTGCACTCATGACGTCGGCGAAACGTATGGCAGCAGCCCCCTCGCCCTCGCGCGCCAGCGCCCGCAGGACGTCGCGCTCGGTCACGATGCCGGCGGGCCGGCCTTCTGCATCGATCGCAAGCAGGCTGCCGACGCCGCGTTCGGCCATCAGTTGCGCCCCTTCGATCAGGGACATTTGGGGATCGGCCGTGACCGGCGGCGCCGACATGACGTCTGCGACCTTGCGCCGGTAGGGAAAACTGTCGAGACGGTCGAGGCCCGAGGTATCCATCCCTACCACCCCGCCGCCCGCTGGCGGGCAATCACCCGCGTCGCCGTCGCGGCGAAAGCGCGCACACCGCCAAGGGTCGTAATGCCGCGTTCGGCGAGCCGCGCCATCAGGCGGCGCCACACCTCGGCCGTGACCAGCGCATCGCCCAGCGCCGTGTGCCGACCGAACACGGCAACGCCGTGGCGGGCGGCAACGTCATCGAGATCGAGCGCGACTTCATGGGGATCGAGCGCTGCGGCGATCTGGCAGGTGTCTATCGTCACCGGCGCGGCCCACGCGACGCCTGCCCGCGCCGCCTCCGCATTCAGGACAGCGAGGTCGAAGCCGATGTTGTGGCCGATGACGATACTGTCGCCGATCAGGGAAAGGACATCGCCGGAAAGCGCGCTGAAGGAGGGTGCCCCGGCCACGGTGGCATCCGCGATGCCGTGCACGGCGGTCGAGGCGCGCGGGATGGGCACACCCGGATTGACGAGCGTATCCACCGCCGCCGCACGAAACAGGCTCGTCCCATGCATGCGCACGGCACCGATGGCGACGATCCTCTCGATCGCGGGATCGAGGCCCGTCGTCTCCACATCCAGAACCGTGACCGGCAGCGCAGCCAGTTCCATATCGTCGGTGGGTGGCGGAGATTCCGGCGGCAAGTCATGCAGCGAAAGATCGTGGCTGACCTCGGTGGCGGCGTCGCCGTGGCTGCACACCATCGCCAGCACCGCGCCGCCGTCTTCGGACAGAATCGTGATCTTGCCGTCGAAGATTTGACCATCGACGGTTTCCATTGCGACGACGGCCGCGCCGCCGGCAGCCCGCGCCGCGGCAAGCCCCGCGTCCACCGATTCGCGGGATAGGGCGGCAAAGACGCTGGTGCCGACCTCGACCCTGGCCGAGCCGAGCAGGGCCCGCGCCGTGCCGTTGACAAGGCTGACCTGGCCATTGGCGGTGATCACGACGACCGCCTCGTTCAGGGCGCCGAGAACCAATGCCAGGCGGTTGTCGGGCGCGCTCGCGCGGTTGCGACTGTCATCGGCGAGCGAGAGTAGCGCCTCGCGCAACTGGCCCGCTTCGGCGTCCTCGGCGACCGGGAAGTTCTCTCCCACCCGGTCGCCCGCCCTGAGCGCGACGGCGAGGCCGCGCAGGCGCGCGATATCCCTGAAATGCCCGTCGAGCGCGTCGCGCAGCAGCCACAGGGCGCCGAGCGCCAGCACCATGCCGGCAATGACTATTCCGGCGAGCATGCCGGGCCGGGCCAGATCAGGCGGCCCGAAAATCATCGCCAGCGCCACACCACCTGCCAATAACAGGCCCACAGCCGCTACCGCCAGCACCACCATCGACATCAAATGTGTGGAGGTGCGGCGCGCCATCACATGCCCCCGGCGTCCGAGTATCCGACGATATCGCGCGCCACTGCCGCGAAGTCGGTTCGCCTCGCCAGTTTCTGCCAGCTCGACAGGGTGCGGAAGCGCACCGAATTGACCACGAGATCTTCATCGGGACGGCGCATGTCCGGATGCAGCGGCAGAAATTCGAAGATATGAGCGCCTGCCGTCGCGGCAATGTCGTCGCTGGTGCGCGGCGGGTGTTCCTGTGCCTCAGCCAGACGCGCGGCCAGGGCCTCGGCGAGACCGTCCCAGCCCGTCTCGCGATGGGCGGGCGGCGGATGGCGGCCAAGCTCGGCGCCGAAAGCGCCGACAAGCCGGTCCGCGAGAGACGACGCATCGCTTCCCGCATGGGCACGCAGGCTGCCCTCGGCAATGACGAAAAGATCGGCAAGAACGGCCGCAAAGGCTTCCCAGCGCGTGACTTCAAGGGCTTCGAGAAACGGCTTTTCAGAAAACAGGCGCGGACCCATGAAGCCCGTGCGTGCGCGCAAATAGGCGTAGGTCGAGCTTTGCGCGACATGGGCCGCCTCGCCGGCCAGGGCCTCGAAAAAACCCTGCGCCGCAACAATCGGCGAGCCGCCGGACAGCGTCCCAACCCAGTTCCGAAAACGAGCGGCAACCCCGGCCAGCCCTGCCATCAACGCCTACCCCCCTAAAATGCGTAAGTTGTATACGATTGCCCGCGAGGCCAATACATCTGGGAATTGTTCTTTTTTCAAAAACCCATGATAATGCCATTTCGTTGCCTTGCCACGTTGAAGCCGCAGGCAGTGGCCCGTGCATAGGCAACAAGAGGGACCGGTTCCGACAGGAACCGGTGGGGACGGCTCCAAGGCCCGCAGGCAACGGAGCCTGTAACAAGTGCCGGGGGATGGAAGCGCAGCTTCCGCGAATGCGGCATAGAACCGCGACCGCCTCGGCCTAGAGAGAGGGGGTCACTCGTGTCAGACGTACCACCGGAAAAGGCCGCCGCGCACTGGGCAAAAACCCGGTCGCTCATGTGGACGTGCCTTACGATTTGGTTTCTTGCCAGCTTTGTCGTTCACTTCTTCGTCGCCACCCTGAACAAGGTGGTCATTCTCGGTTTCCCGGTCGGCTTCTACATGGCCGGACAGGGATCCCTCATCATCTTCGTCGTCCTGATTTTCTGGTACGCCAATCGCCAGAACGCCATCGATGAAGAATTCGGCGTTGCCGAAGACTAGACCGGGGCGGAGAAAAAAATGATAAAAGGCGACTTCATCAGCAATCTCGGCCGCATCTACGGTTTTTACACCGGCGGCTTCATCGCGTTCGTCCTGCTGCTTGCGGTACTCGAGCAGATGGGCGTTCCCAACCGGATCATCGGCTATCTGTTCGTGTTCCTGACGATCGCGGTCTACGCCGTGATCGGCATCCTGGCGCGAACCGCGCAGGTATCCGAATACTACGTCGCGGGGCGCAGGGTCCCGGCGCTGTACAACGGCATGGCCACCGCCTCCGACTGGATGAGCGGCGCGTCCTTCGTCGGTATGGCCGGCTCGCTCTACATCCTGGGCTACGACGGCCTCGCCTTCGTGCTGGGCTGGACGGGCGGTTACGTGCTGGTCGCGGTGCTTCTGGCGCCGTACCTGCGCAAGTTCGGAGCGTTCACGGTGCCTGACTTCCTCGCCGTGCGTTTCGGCGGCAACCCCGCCCGCGTCGTCGGCATCATCGTGCTGTTCTGCTGTTCGTTCACCTACGTGACGGCGCAGATCTACGCGACAGGCATCATCGCATCGCGCTTCCTCGGCCTGCAATTCGAGGTGGCGGTCTTCGTCGGCCTGATCGGCATCCTGCTGTGCTCCATGCTCGGCGGCATGAGGGCGGTGACCTGGACCCAGGTGGCCCAGTACATCATCCTGATCATCGCCTACCTGATCCCAGTGGTGTGGCTGTCGGCCAAGATCACCGGCGTGCCGATCCCGCAGATCATGTACGGCGGCATCCTCGAGAAGATCACCGCGATCGAAAAGACCATCGGCATCACCAAGGCGCATATTCAGCCGTTCACCGACTACAACATGCTGAATTACTTCGCCCTGATCCTGTGCCTGATGCTGGGCACGGCGTCGCTGCCGCACATCCTGATGCGCTACTTCACCACGCCCAGCGTGCGTGACGCGCGTATCTCGGTCGGCTGGTCGCTGCTGTTCATCTTCCTGCTGTACTTCACGGCGCCGTCCTACGCGGCCTTCGCGAAGTACGAGGTGCTGACCAACGTGGTCGGACAGCAGATCTCCTCGCTTCCGGGCTGGGTCAAGGCCTGGGGCCAGGTCGGCCTGGTGACGGTGACGGACCTCAACAAGGACGGCATCCTCCAGTGGGCGGAACTCAAGATCAACACGGACGTCATCGTTCTGGCGACGCCCGAGATCGCGGGTCTGCCCTATGTGGTTGCCGGCCTGGTGGCCGCGGGCGGTCTTGCCGCCGCGCTGTCCACCGCGGACGGTCTGCTGCTTGCCATCGCCAACGCGCTCAGCCACGACGTCTACTACAAGATGGTCGATCCGCAGGCAGACGCGAAGCGACGCCTTATCGTCGCCCGCATCCTGCTGATCATCGTGGCTATTTTCGCGGCATGGCTCGCCAGCACGAAACCCAGCGACATCCTGTCGATGGTCGCCTGGGCCTTCTCGCTGGCGGCATCGGGCCTGTTCCCGGCCCTCGTGCTTGGCGTGTGGTGGAAGCGTGCCACCACGCCGGGCGCCGTCCTCGGCATGATTGCCGGCTTCGGCGTCTGTCTCTACTACCTGATCGGCACCCGCTACTACGGCATGCCCGAATGGTTCGGCGTGAAAAACATTTCCGCTGGCCTGTTCGGCATCCCCGTGGCGTTCGTCGTGACCTGGGTGGTCAGCCTGCTGACGCCGGCACCGTCCAAGGAAATGATGGACTTCGTGGATCGCATCCGCGTTCCGCGCGGCGGTCCGGTCATGCAACAGGACTAAGCAACGGTGGACGGCGCTGGGGAACCGGCGCCGTCCCGCACTCCGCGGGGCCGGCAGCCAGGACGGCGCGGCCCCGTTTCTTTTTTCTTACCGGTAGCTTCCGATGCAGGCCGATCCCTTTCAGCTCCAGTTCCTGCCCTTCCACGCGATCAACTACGCGCTGGCCGCGGTGTTCTACACGCTGATCGGGCGCTCCATCCTCGGCATCTTCGTACGCCAGGATTCGCAATTCTTCGTCATGCGGTTCTTCCGCCTGATCACGGAGCCCTTCATGAAGGCGTTTCGCTTAATGACGCCGGGCTTCATGCATCCGGCGCTGGCGCCGCTCTATGTCGGCTTCTGGGTTTTCCTGATCCGGCTGGCTTT
The DNA here is from genome assembly GCA_030831315.1 of Alphaproteobacteria bacterium. Taxonomy (GTDB): domain Bacteria; phylum Pseudomonadota; class Alphaproteobacteria; order SMXQ01; family SMXQ01; genus WHSO01. Next base: position 16,321 of record JAURLI010000052.1, on the reverse strand, counting down.
TGGTCTCGTCATGCTCAATTATGGCCTCGCGCCGCGCTTGTCCGCCGCGGCCTGAGGAGAAAATTCATCATGTCATCGGCCACCGTCGCACCCGAATCTCCGGGCTGGCGCATCCCTCTCGTCGTGCTCGCCTGCGGCACCGTCATCCTGATCCTGTCGGTGGGCATTCGCCAGAGCTTCGGCCTGTTCATGGACCCGATGTCGTCCACACGCGGCTGGGGGCGCGAGGCGATGGCGCTGGCGCTTGCCACCCAGAACCTGGTCTGGGGAGTGAGCCAGCCGTTCATCGGCGCCATCGCCGACAAGTGGGGATCGGGCAAGGTCGTGGCGGTCGCCGGTGCGATGTATGCCTTCGGCCTCTACCTGATGTCCCAGGCGGTGACGCCGGCCGATGTGCTGATTTCCAACGGCTTCCTCATCGGCCTCGCCCTTTCGGGCTGCGGCTATCCGGTCGTGCTTGCGGTCATCGGCCGCTCGGCTCCCGAAAACAAGCGCAACCTGTTCATCGGCATCGCCTCGACCGGCGGCTCGTCGGGACAGCTTGCGGTCATCCCGCTGTCGCAGGTGTTCATTTCATCCTGGGGCTGGCCGGTAGCGCTCCTGATGCTGGGCGGCATGGCGGCGCTGATCGTACCCATGGCTGCCACCATGGTCGGCACGAAAAAAGCGCCCCGCCCGGGGGCCGCAGCGGAACAGACCCTGCGCGAGGCCCTTTCTGAAGCCTCCCTCCATCGCGGCTTCGTCTTCCTGACCATCGGCTTTTTCGTGTGCGGCTGGCAGATCGGCTTCGTCGCCGCGCACCTGCCCGCCTTCCTGTCCGACCACGACCTGCCTGGCACCGTCGCCGCCTCGGCGCTGGCGGTCATCGGCCTGTTCAATATCCTCGGTACCTTCACGGCAGGCATGCTGGGCACGCACATGCGCCAGAAACACGTTCTCGCCGCCATTTATTTCCTGCGCGCCATCGTCATCGGTGCCTTCGTGCTGATGCCCAAAACGCTGCCCGTGGTCATGGTCTTTGCCGCCGCCGTCGGCTTCCTGTGGCTGGCGACGGTACCGCTGACGTCCGGGCTTGTGGCACGCATCTTCGGCGTGCAGTACATGGCAACGCTTTACGGCATCGTCTTCATGAGCCACCAGATCGGAAGCTTCTTCGGGGTCTGGCTCGGCGGCAAGCTGTTCGACGAGACCGGCTCCTACGATGTCATCTGGTGGGGATCGGTGATATTGGGCTTCGCCGCGACGATCCTGCACATATCGATCAACGACCGGCCGACCGACCGCGTCATCGCCGCCCGCGCCGCCGCAACCTAGATCAGGCGCCGAGCAGTTTCCTGAGCAGGATCAGGAGTACCGCCGCCGGGGCCACGATCCGCACCAGCCACAGCCACACGCGGCCAAGCGCGCCGTCTTCCATGTCTGCCTCTTTCAGGACTTCGGCCCGCCCGAGGCGCCAGCCTGCGAACAGGGCGATCAGGATACCGCCCAATGGCAGCAGGATGTTCGATACCGCGGCATCGATGGTGTCGAGGATGCCGCCGCCGTTGAAGCGGATATGGGACAGCGCGCCGAAGCTCATCGCCGAAGGCACGCCGATGATGAAGATGATCACCCCGAACATCGCCGTCGCCGGCCAGCGGCGCATGCCCAGCCGGTGCATTGCCATGGAGACCGGCACCTCCAGCAGCGACACCATCGACGTCAGCGCCGCCGCCGAAAGCAGGAAAAAGAACACGATACCGGCAATGATGCCGCCCGGCATGCGCAGGAACACCTGCGGCAGGGTGATGAAGGCGAGCTCCGGCCCCGATGCCGGGTCGATTCCGAAGGCAAAGACGCCTGGAAAGATCGCAAGGCCCGCGACGATGGCAAACAGCGTGTCACCAACCACGACGGCCAGTGCCGATACCGGCAGGGAAAACTCCCGCGGCATGTAGCTGCCGTAGGTGACGAAGATCGCCATGCCGACGCCGAGCGAAAAGAATGCCTGCCCCATCGCCGCCGCCCAGACCTGCGGCCGGGCGAAAGCCGCCCAGTCGGGGGCGAAAAGAAAGCGCACGCCACCCATCGAGTTGGGCAGGGTCAGCGCATAAACGGCGAGCCCGACCAACAGCAGGGCCAGGAGCGGCATGACCCAGCGGTTGAACAGCTCGATGCCGCGCGCAACGCCGCCCGCCACCACGAACATGGTGGCGCCGAGAATGACCGCCTGCCACGCGACGGGCTCGCCCAGGTTGGCGATGAATTTGCGGAAATAGCCGCCGAAGCCCTCGCCCGCCGCCGTCCATAGCGACCCGGTGGCAGCGCCCGCGAAATACTTGAGAGCCCAGCCCGCGATCACCGTGTAATAGCTGAGGATGATCGCCGCGCCGCCGACGCACATCCAGCCGACCCACGGCCAGCCACGCCCGCCGATGGTAAAGGCCGCCACCGCATCGCCCTGTCCGCGCCGGCCCATGGCAAGCTCCGCGATCACCAGCGGCAGGCCGATGAGGGCGACGCAAAAAATGTAGATCAACAGAAACGCCGCGCCACCATTTTCGCCGGCGACATAGGAAAAGCGCCAGATATTGCCGATCCCTACGGCCGAGCCGATGGTGGCGAGGATAAACCCCCGTCGCGAAATCCATTGTTCACGGTCGGCCAATATCCCCTCCCCGGTTGCTGATGTTCATTGTAGCGGGACCGGCTTTGCGCGACCATGCCCCCATGAGCAAGGCATTCACAAAAGAAACAGATGGCGATGACGGGCCGGACGAGCTGCCGGAAGCGCCAGCCCTTCCCAAAGGCACGCGCAATTACATGACGCCCGGGGGCTTCCGCCGCCTGCAGGATGAACTGACACAACTGGTGAAAGTCGAGCGCCCGAAAATCGTCGAGATCGTCTCCTGGGCGGCAGGCAATGGCGACCGTTCGGAAAACGGCGATTACATCTTCGGCAAGCGCAGGCTTGGCGAGATCGACCGGCGGACGCGGTTCCTGCGCAAGCGGCTCGAAATCGCCGTGGTGGTCGATCCGGCCGAGCAGCGCAACCGCGAGCAGGTGTTTTTCGGCGCCCGCGTCACCTACGCCGATGGGAAAGACCAGGAGCGAACGGTCCGAATCGTCGGCATCGATGAAGCACGCATCGAGGAAGGCGAGGTGAGCTGGGTCGCTCCCATTTCCCGCGCCCTTATGCGTGCGCGCGTCGGCGATGTGGTCGAATTGCGCTCGCCTGCCGGCATCGAACAGATCGAAGTCATCGATATTTCCTACGACACCTGAAATGGAGAGCGACATGAGCGACGACATCGAGCCCGGCGATCCCTACCCTGACTCGGGCGCCCGCCTGCCGTTTCCCAGGCGCGAGGACCTGCAAAATGATCCCGAGGCGCTCGCCGTCTACGACCGCTTCGTCGACCCGAAGTCCGACACCTATGCCGGGCTGCGCGGGCCCGGCGGCATCCGCCTGCACAGCCCGCGCCTTGCCGTCAGCCAACTGCCCAACAACCGCTATATCCGCCGCGAGGCCGGGATCACCGCGCGCGAGCGCGAGCTCGCCATCCTCGCCACCGCGCGCGAACTCGACAGCCAGTTCGAATGGATGGCCCACGAAGAACCCGCGCAACGGGCGGGCATCTCTGAAGAGATCATCGAAACCCTGCGCCTGCGCGGCCCCCTCGACCGGCTGCCGGAGGCCGATGCCGCCCTCGTCCGCCTCGCGCGCGAAGCCTTTACCGATCGAAACGTGAGCAAGCAAACTTATGCCGCGGCCCTGCGCCAGTTCGGCGCCCGCAAGCTGATCGATATCGTGCAGCTGATGGGAAATTATGCGGGCACCGCGCTGGTGCTTTCCGTTTTCGCGGTCCCGCTGCACCCGGGCAAGGCGCCCAGGCTGCCGCCCCGCTGAAACGGCGCCCGTGTTGCCATGGCATTGCGCACGGCCTAAAAAGATGCTCCCCGGCACACGAACACTGGAGAGGAACAGGGCATGGCGAGTTGGGTGCGTTTCGAAAAAGACGGAAAAACCGCTTTCGGCTGCCTGAATGGGGCGGGCGATGCGATCGAGGTTCACGACGGCGACATGTTCGCGGGCAGCCGCCCGACAGGCGCCACCGCCGCGCTTGCCGATGTTCGCGTGCTGCCGCCTGCGCGTCCCAGCAAGATCGTGGCGCTGTGGAACAATTCGCGCTCAAGCGCCGAGAAGCAGAAGATCGATCCGCCCCAGCGCCCGCTGTTCTTCATCAAGACGCCGAACAGCTATCTCGCGTCCGGCGGCGCGATCCGCCAGCCCGCGGCCTATGACGGCCGCGTCATCTTCGAAGCAGAGCTGGGCGTCGTCATCGGCAAGACCTGTTCAGCGGTCAGCGAAAATGATGCCGCCGATTACGTCTTCGGCTACACCTGCGTCAACGACGTGACCGCGTTGCAGCTGATCCGTGAAGACCCGACCTTCCCCCAGTGGACGCGGGCCAAGAACTTCGACACCTTCGCACCCTTCGGCCCGGCAATCGTCACCGGGATCACCCCTGCTGAGTTACCTGGGATTGCCATTCGTGCCGAACTCAATGGGCGGGAACGGCAGAACTATCCGGTGAGCGACCTGTTCTATTCGCCCCTGGCGCTCGTCAGCCTCGTATCCCGCGACATGACGCTGGAAGCCGGCGACATCATTTCCTGCGGCACCGGGCCGGGCGCGGTGCCGATGAAGCCGGGCGACCGGATCGAAATCGTCATCGACCGGGTCGGACGCCTGGGGAACGATTACACGGAATGATCAGCCGAAGAGCTTGTCGATTTCCGACTGGACGAGGCCCGCGCCGTTGAGCTGCGGCCCGTTGAGCAGGGATTCGTCCTTCGACTTTTGGGGGGCGGTGACTTCGATCTCCATGATCTCGTCCTTGCCCATCAGCTTCATCAGGTTATCGACGCGTTGCTCGACGTAGGTCAGCGATTTCGCGACCTTGTTGACGCGCTGGCCGGTGATGTCCTGGAAGGAACAGGCCTCGAAGACCTGATTGGAATTGCCCGTGATACGGTCGAGAAGAGCGATCTGCGCCGGATCGGCGAGCAGGCCGCGTAGCTCGGAGACGGCCCCTTCGCTGTCTTCGGTCGCAGTCATGATGGTGTTGGTGGCGTGCTCGGTCGCCTGAACGATGGCGTCCATCTGTTCGCCCATGGTGATGAAGCCGTGGGCCGAATCGGCTGGCCGGTCGATCGCCGCGATCTCTTCGCGCACGCGCTGGATATAGAACGCGAGCGCATCCAGCTCTTGCTTCAGATTATTCATGGTGAACCACTCCGACCCTGGAAAGAAGCACGCTTTCGGCCCCCGGCGAACCAGGGGTCGAGGCATTCCCTCAGGCTAAAGAGATAAGCCTAACAAGGAGTAAACTGCGCAAACGTCCGGTATTTAAGGGTCTTGGGAGCCGCTAGCGGATCAGGTTGAGGCCATAAAAGATGACCGCCGCAAGGCCTGCCGTCGCCGGTACCGTAATCAGCCAGGCAGCAATGATGGTCATGAAATGGGAGCGGCGCACCAGCTTGCGGTAGGCGATTTCATCGGGCGGCATCAGTTTCCTGGGCTTGCTGTCCGCCTTGCCGCCGCGATCGTTGATCATGGCCCGGCGGCGCTTGCTGTGACGGGTGTAATACTCGCGGAAAAAGCCGACGCCGAATACGGCGCCAACAGCGATATGGGTGGAACTGACGGGCAGGCCCAGCCATGACGCCACGATCACCGTGATGGCCGCCGACAGGGCGACGCAATAGGCGCGCATCGGGTTCATCTTGGTGATCTTGTCGCCGACCATGCGAACGAGTTTCGGCCCGTACAGGAAAAGCCCGATGCTGATGCCGAAGGCGCCGATCAGCATGATCCAGGTCGGTATGGCGACCTTGCCGGCAATGGCGCCCGACTGGATGCTGTGAATGATCGCGGCAAGCGGCCCGATCGCATTGGCAACGTCATTGGCGCCATGGGCGAAGGACAGAAGCGCCGCTGAAAAGATCAGGGGCAGTCGGAACAGCTTACGGAGCGACTGGTTGCGATTTTCCATGCCGCGGGACTGGCGGCGAATCAAAGGATGGATGACCGCCCATGACCCGAAGAACATGGCAATTCCGATTGCCGTCAGCATCAGGGCGCCCGGCTTCCAGACGCGGCCCAACCCTTTCATCACGAGGTAGACCGTAAAGGCCGACGCCATGACCGCGATCAGCAGCGGGATCCAGCGCCGCGCCGCGGCGATCTTGTCGTGCTGGTAGATCAGGTTGATCTTGATGAAGGCCAGGAAAAGGGCGGCGATGATGCCGCCCAGCAGGGGCGAGATCACCCAGCTGGCGGCAATGCCGCTCATCGTGCCCCAGTTGACGACACCGAAACCGCCCGCGGCGATACCCGCGCCCATGACGCCGCCGACCACCGCATGGGTGGTGGAAACCGGCGCACCAAGCCAGGTCGCGAGATTGATCCACAGTGCGGCCGAAATGAGAGCCGCCATCATCGACCAGACAAAAACGGTGCTGGAGGCAACCTTGTTCGGATCGATAATGCCCTTGGAAATCGTCGCGACCACATCGCCACCGGCAATCAGGGCGCCCGCACTTTCGAAGATCGCGGCGATGATCAGCGCACCGAACATGGTAAGCGCCCGCGCGCCGACTGCAGGGGAGACATTGTTGGCAACATCGTTGGCGCCGATGTTGAGCGCCATGTAGCCGCCGAGCACAGCCGCCACGATAATCATCACCGTGTGGGTCGCCATTCCCGCATAAATGGCAGCCAGCAGCCCCGATACGCCGAGAAACACGAGAGCGAGGCCATGGGTCACGACCTGGCTCGATATCGAGCGGGCGGCGGCCTCGACCTGCACCAGCTTGGCCAGGTCCTTGTCGAGGGATTGCTTGGTCAAACCGTCAACGGGAGGTTGCTTGCGTTCGCTCATTGCGGTGTTCCTCTGCCAGACCGACGAATTCCCGATCCCTCGATCAACGCACACGCAACCGCAGTCGGTGAAAACCGGAACAGATGCGCGGCTGGGGGAAGAAGGGTGGGCAGGACCAGCTCTTTTTTTGATCGGGATTGCACTGGAAATCGCCGCCTTTATGACACATTTGTCCCGGCACTTCCGCCAAAAAATCGCCCGAGAGAACGCGTTAAAACCCTTGGATTTTAGCCATTTTTCACGACACCCGCGCGCAAGGCCTTCCAGACGCGCATTGGCGTGGCGGGCATCGCCAGATCGTCCACCCCGCAATCCGCCAGCGCATCGAGCACGGCATTCATGACTGCGGCAGGCGCGCCGGTGGCACCGCCCTCGCCTGCACCCTTGACGCCGAGCACATTGGTCGGGCTCGGAAAGTCATTGGAAACCGGATGAATTTCCGGAACCATCGCCGCCCGCGGCAAGCCGTAATCGAGAAACGACGCCGTCATCACCTGACCAGTGTCATCAAAGACGACACGCTCGCTCAGGGCCTCGCCTATTCCCTGCGCGATGCCGCCCTGGGACTGGCCATGAACGATGGGGGGGTTGATCGCCCTGCCGACATCGTCCACCGCCGTGAAGGCGACGACCCTGAGCGCGCCCGTCTCGGGATCTATTTCGACCTCGCAGACATGACAGCCGTTGGGATAGGTCACGGCATCGTCGTCCGATCGGCAATCGGCAAACAATCCACCGGGATCGTCCAATGCGGCCGCAACGTCCGCCAGCGCAACTTCGCGCCCACCGCCCGCATCGAAACGGCCACGGCGAAAAGATACGTCGCTGTCGCGTGCCTGCAGCAGGCGCGCAGCAACGGGCCGGGCCATTGCCACCAGCCGCTCCATCGCAACGACAAGGGCTGCTCCCGCCCGCACCATGGAACGCGAGGCATTTGTGCCGACACCATCGGCTATCAAGTCGGTGTCCGATGGCAGCACATCGATGACGGCGGGATCGAGGCCGAGGCGGTCCGCCGCGATCTGGGCAAGACTCGTGCGCTGGCCCTGTCCCTGATCGACGCAGCCCGCGCCGATGGAAAACCTGCCGTCCCGGCCGAGCCGCACGGCCGCATATTCGCCGGCCCCGCCGCCGGCACCTTCGATGTAATTGCTGAGGCCGATGCCGCGCAGCAGGCCGCGTGCCTTCGCCGCGGTACGGCGTGCGGGGAACCCTGTCCAGTCCGCCGCCGCCAGCGCGATGTCCATGCCCTTGGCGTAATCGCCGCTGTCATAGACAGCGCCCATCGGGGTGGTGAGCGGCAATTCCTCAGACCGGATCAGGTTGCGCCGGCGCAAGGCAATGCGATCCAACCCGGTTTCACGGGCTGCCTTGTCGATCAGCCGTTCGATCAGGAAATTGGCTTCCATGCGGCCGACGCCACGATAGGAACTGACCGGGACCGTGTTGGTGAAAACACCGCGCAGTTCCAAACACACCGCCGGTGTGCGATAGACGCCGGGCAGCATGCGCGCGAGATTGCGCATGACCGAATAGGGCCCGTTGCCGGTATGGCGTGCGCCCATGTTGGCGTTTCCGGTGACGCGCAGGGCAAGGAAGCTGCCATCCCCACCCAGCCCCAGTTCGCCGCGCAAGACGCTGTCGCGGCCCTGGGTGGTGGTCAGGAACTCTTCCTGCCGGGTGGCGGTCCACTTGACGGGACGGCCCAGAGCGCGCGCCGCCCACAACACGGCAGCATATTCCGGGTAGATGACACTACGTGCACCAAAAGCGCCGCCGACATCGGGCGAGATGACGCGAAGCCTGTCGCGCTCGACCCGCAGGACGCGCGCAAGCTTGTCGCGCAGGCCGTGGATCGCCTGGCAGCCCGCAACCAACGTGAAGCGGCCCGATGCCGCATCAAAATCGGCGAGCGCCGCGCGCGGCTCCATGAAGGTCGGCGCCACGCGGCCGATCTCGACATCGAGGGTGACGATACGGGCGCTGGCAGCCAATCCCCGCGCGACCGCAGCGGCGTCGCCATCGGCCCAGTCGTAACAGGTGTTGTTGGGCGCCTCGGGCCACAGTTGCGGGGCATCCGGGTGCGCCGCCTCGGCAGCGGCTGTTACCGCGGGCAATTCCCGGTATCCGACCCTGACCGCTTCCGCCGCACGTATTGCCGCGTCTGCGCTCGTCGCCACGACCATCGCCACCGCCTCGCCGACATGGCGGACGCGGTCGGTGGCCAGGACAAAATACGGCGGGTCCGCCATCGCGCTGCCGTCGCGGGTGGGGTAGCCGGCGCCGCGACCGGCAATGCCGGTGCCGATCCGCTCGCTGCCGGTGGCGGCAAGATCATCAGCCGCATAGATGCCGAGGACACCCTCCAGCCCAAGCGCGGCAGTCCGGTCTATGGCGAGGATATCGGCATGGGCATGGGGCGAGCGCACGAAGGCGGCATAGGCCTGCCCGGCAAGATTGAAGTCATCGCTGAACCGCCCGCGCCCGGCGAGCAGCCTGAGATCTTCCCTGCGCCTGAGCGATGCGCCGATCACGTTTCCCCCGGACACGATGATAATCGCCCGCGAGGGAGCAAACCAACCCCTTCAGCGGGCTTCGCGGGCGCGGCGGGTGGCCGTGTCCTGGCGTTCGCGGATGTCGCGCGGCCAACGGCTCTTGATATAGGCGAGTACCGCCCAGATTTCGGCATCGGACAGCTTGCCGCCATAGGCAGGCATGTCGCTCCGGTAGCCCGGCGGCGCGAAGGCGGCGATGCCTTGCTTGGTCAGGGCGAAAAGCTGGTCGTCGGAATGATGCCAGGTATGCCCCTCGGCATCGTGGGGCGGCGCGGGCAGCTTGCCGTCCGGGCGCCGGTTGCGCCAATCGGGCTGCCCTTCGAGGTTGACGCCGTGGCAGCTTGCGCATTCGCGCGCATAAACCTGCCGGCCGAGCGCCACCTGGGCCGCGTCATCGGGATCGGCCCCCGCGGGCGGGCGGGCGATAACAAATGCGTAAGCAACATAGGCCGCGGCGGCAACCGCCACCCCGGCCACGATCATCTTCAAGCCCTGCTGCACTGTTCCGGATCCTCCTGCCTGTTCGCGCGATTATGCCAAGTTCATTCCCGATGGGGAGCCGTAAAAAAACCGGCGGCCCCGATGGAGCCGCCGGTCATGAAGGTAGAAGAAGCCCGTTACTTGCTCTTCTTCTTTTTCTTGGAGACTGCGGGCGGCCAAAGCTTCGCCGCGACCTTGACGATGTCCTTGGGCGACGCATAGGCGTTCTTGAGTGCCACCGCGATTTCAGCGCCCGTCATCGGATCCGGCGTGATGTGCATCTTGCCTGCATCGGCGAGGAACTTCGGGTCCTTCATGGTGTCGTCGAAGGCCTTGCGCAGCGCCTTGACGAGATACTGCGGCACACCCGGCGGGAACAGGTAAGGACGCCCGACGTTGTTCTTCACCGAAAGAACCTCGAGCGCCTTCTTGTGATCGGGATTGGTCACGTATTCGGACAGCAGCGGCACGTCGGGAAGCTGCTTGATCCGCTTCGGCGCATCCTGCACCAGGAAGCGGATCTTCTTTTCCTTGAGCCAGCCGGGATCGGCCGCTTCGTAGGTGTCGTAGGAGAAGCCGCAGATGCCCTCGACCTCGCCGCGCTCGACCGCAAGGCGCATGCCGCGGGTGTTGTAGCCCGAAATCACCTTGAACTTGGTGCCCAGCAGCGTGTTCAGCATCAAAGGCGTCTTTGCCGAGTTGCCGGAAAGGCCGGTCGTCGATACGCGAACTTCCTGCTTCTTGATGTCCTCGATGGTCTTGACCGGACTCGTATGCCAGATCATGCAGGTGTTGTACTGGGTCGTGATCGAACCGATCCACTCGAACTTGGTCGAATCGAACTGCGCCCTGTTATTGCCGAGCAGCGGCTCCAGCAGGTTGGTGTTGTAGGTCATGCCCATCACGGAGCCGTCGCGGGGCGCCACGTTGTAGAGCCAGTTGGTGCCACGGATGCCGCTGGCACCAGGCATGTTCTGGTTGATCATGCTGGGCTTGCCGGGAATATGATTTCCGATTTGGCGCGACAAGAGGCGCGAATAGGTGTCGTAGCCGCCGCCGGCGCCGGAGACGATCGTCATCGTCAGGTTCTTGCCCTTGTAGAAGGCCGCGGCCGATTGCGCCTCGGCCGGCGCTGCACTGCCCAAGGCAAGGCCAACGGCCAGTACCGTCGTTCCCAGAAATACGGTTTTCGAGTGTGTTTTCATGCTTTGCTCCCGGTGAAACGCCCTGATTTGCGTTGTTATTGGACTGGGTTTTTGTTGTTGTTTTTCGTTTTATCCCAAGGGTTTGCAGCCCCAAGGACATCACCTGCCGGCCGCAAGCGGCCGGTTCAAGCTTGCCATATTATGGAAATTCTAGCCGCCGCTTCCCGAGGAGCCGAGGCAACGATTCCCGGAAAAAAAACCGGGCTTTTTCGGGGGCACGCAGACGGGCCACCGCCGGCTTGCGGGGGTGGCCCGTCTCTCTATGGGCTTGCTGGCTTTTCCGGTAACCGGAGAAGCTATTCTTCCTTTTTCTTCTTTTTCTTTTTCTTCTTCTGCGTGATCGCGCTGATTTTCTGGACGATGTGTTCCGGGGTTTCGGCAAGGTCGGCAACGACCTTCGTCAGTTCCTCACCCGTCAGCGCGGTAATCACCAGCCCCATCTTCTTGCTTTCCGCGATGAAAGCCGGGTCCGCCATCGTGGCATCGAAGCCCCGGCGCAATGCATTTACGCGTGCCGCGGGCACACCAGGGGGAGCAGCGATAGGACGTCCAAGTTCGGTGCTGGAGAAAAAGAACGCAAGCGTCTGGCGCTGATCCTTGGTCTTCACGTAGTCGAAAACGCTGGGCGCCCCCAGTCCCGGAACTTTTTTCTGTTCCAGGTTGAAAAGCGGAATCAAATCACCTTTCTTCTGCCAACCGGGATTGGTGCTCTCAAGTCCTGCGATTGTCTGGCAGATGCCTTCAACCTCGCCCTTCTCAATCGCGAACACGACGTTTTGTGCGCCCTGATATCCCTCGATGACCCGGAATTTCATGCCGAGCACGCCCCTGAGAACGACGGGGGTGTTGCTCACCGTGGTGCCGATTCCGGAACCGCCAACGATCAGTTCATGCTGGAACAGATCCTCGGCCTTCTGAACCTTGGCGCCTTTCCGCGCGACGCAGACACGGTTGGTCAATTCCGGGCTGCCGATCCAGTTCATGTCCTTGGTATTGAACTTGACCGCGGGATGATTGAGCAGCGCCTGTGTCGGGATGTTTCGTGAAAATATCGCGATCGTCGTCCCGTCCTTGGGGGCCCGGTTGAACAGGTGGTTCGTGGCCGTTATCCCGCCCGCGCCGGGCATATTGATCGCAACGATATTCGGCGTGCCGGGAATTTTCTTTCCCATGTGACGGCCGATGACCCGAGCCCATTGGTCGTAACTGCCGCCGGCAGACGTCCCGATAATGAACTGGATATTCTTTTCTTTGTAAAACCGGGCGATTTCATCCCTGGCAGCATCGGCAGCGAATGCCGGCGCCGCGATGACGGCGGCAAACGCCGCGGTTATGGCAACCTTCGCGAGCATTTTCATGAGTGCCTCCCCTACTGGTGTTTTTATAGTTGGAACCGGCCGGCGCGGCGGTCAGCCACGCTCTCTCAACTGATCGAAGCCGTTCTCGGAAAGATCGATGTTGTTGCCGTCGGGATCGGTTATGCGCACCTCGGCGTAAGGGCGGTCGGCCGGACGGGGCGCCGGCTCGTCCAGTCCCCATTCCTTGATCTGCTCGCCGACATCGTTCCGGCTGTCGACATGAAAGCCGATATGGTTGAGGCCAACCGGCTTGCCCTCGGCCTTGTTCTTCAGCAACGCCAAGGTGATCGTGCCGTCGGTCATGAAGGTCGATCCGTTCTGGCTCTGGTGCACGATTTTCATGTCGAAAACCTCGCCGTAAAACTTGGCGAGCTTGGCCGGATCGAGCGTGACGATTGCAATGTGACGGAGCTTGCGCATGCGGTTCGCACCGCTCTTCTGGGCGCTCTCCGAAGTCTGGGTCTGTTGGCTCATGTTTTCCTCCCTGTTCTGGTTTGACGACGGGCCATGCTTTCTTTTGATGCCCGCACAGGCAGGCACCATCCGAGCATTTCGATTTTCATGCTGGCATGCTGAAAATTGGAATGCAACTGCTAGGGATTTGCATGCCTGGCAGCATCGCGGCGGGGCGCTGATGCCACCCCCCACTAACCGCGCCTGGGTACGACAGAGGATATCGGTGTCTGACTGTCACAGATCGGAAGTGGTGCAGCGAAGGAGATCAAACTAAGAACTATCGGATGATAGTCATTATCCGACCGGTTCGAGTTTGAAAAAGCGTGCCGAAGAGGGCGAGGATGGGCACGGGCTTCCAACAACGGTTATTTCCCACGTGCGATAGCGACGGCGCCCACTCACCTTCATTTTCTAATTGCAATCAAAATCGGCTGATATTTCCAACCTAACAGATAAAAACGTTAAAGATATAGAATTAAAGGAATTTTATGTTTCACATCTATTGATATTTTATTTTCTATTACTATCTGTCTTATTGTGCAGCAAATAATTGCGGCTCTTTGAAAGGAAATTTCATATGTCCTATAAGCAATTTTCAGCGACGCAAGACTCCACCCCCAACAACAAGCCTGATGACAAGCCGAAGGATGCACCCGCCCCCAATCAGCCTCAGGTGGAGCCGAACAAGGCGCCTGCCGAAGGCTCTGCAGCTTTGAAGTCATAGTGACTGGGCGGAGGAAGCAAGCGCTTCCTCCGTTAAGTTCCCAACAGTCCGACTTTACGGATAGGAGTCAGGCCATGAGCGAAAAAATAGTATCTGACCGAGTCCCCAAATACCCCGCTTCACGCCCCAGTGTTACCAGCTTCCTTGTGATGGGTGCGATGCTCGCCGCATTCATCGTCTACATTTTCCTCAATTATGCTTCGCTCGTCTATTGAGGCGGATTCTGGCGCCGGACGATAGAACCCACCGTTCCGCAGACGCTTCCGCTCTCGAGACTATTCACAAGACTAGGTTCTGATTGATCCAGTCGCTCTTCCAGCCAAAGCTCGCTGGCGAGCAACACCTTTCAAGCATCAGGGGGCGAACCGGTCGGCTCGCCCCCTGATCTGGATATTGTTGACCGCGCAGGAACAAACAGAGCACTGGGATTTATTAGTCCAACTCCGGGCAAAAGGGCGCCTATTTTAGAAGCTACTCACGTTTTCCCTATTAGGGCGAACCATCCGGATGGATAAACGAAGGGCAGAAATTAAACGCCTGGAGCGGGAGCGCCGGGATACGGACGGACGGCTTACAAAGCTTTGGAAAGCTGTCGAGATCCACGGCATCGAGTCCGGCAATAGCCTTTCCGCTCGAATATCCAAACTTTAGAACGAGCGTGAAGAGCAAGAGAGACTTCTTGCGATGGGTAAGCGCGAACTGGAGCGTCCAGCCCCCAGTATCTCCGCCAATAAACTGGAAGATTGGTCCAGGGGCTTCGGGAAACGCTTCCAGGAAGGCCCTATTGCCCTCAGAAAAACCTATCTCGGGTTGTTCGTTGATGCCGTTGAAGTTGGAGACAACGAAATCAGGATTCTCGGTTCCAAGGATGTCCTAGCGCAAGCACTTGAAGCCCGCTCGAACGATGAGCTCGGTGAGGTTCGCAGTTTGGTTCAAGGATGGCGTCCCCTAGGGGATTCGACACTTTTTGCCAAAAAAACGCCAAAATTCAATATTATCAATAGCTATAAGACCCAGACTGTCACACATATTGTAACACAAAATGACCAGAAAACCAAAAAATCATTCACTCCTCAGACGCGGCAAAATCTGGTGGCTCAATCGACGCCTGCCAGGAACATCACGATACCTGCGCAAGTCACTCAAGACAGCCGACCTCACCGAAGCACGACAGCGCCGCGATGAAATCCTCACAAGATGGGATCAGCAGGTCGATACCATGCGCTTCGAAAATGATCTCGCCAGACTGCGCACAGCCTATCAATCAGAACCCAGCTCCGAAATCCGCGGCCTCATCGAAGACACCATCATCGAAAAAGCCGAAGACTTCGATAAAGACCTGATCGCCTATAACGCCGTCCGCGCCGCAAGCTCAGCCGATGGCAGGGGGTCTGCCGACGACAAACCGGCATATTTCTGGAAAGTCGCTACCGGCCGCCTGAGCCCCCTCCTTGAACTCATGCCCGCCTGGCTCGAAACTCTTGAAAACAAAAAGACCAGAAGCGACTACAGGCGCGGCCTCCAACTCCTCGCTCAAACCTTTGTCACCACCGAGGAAGTCACCTGGGACCGGGCACGCGCCTTCCTGAAAGGCGTTCAGGACAGCGAAAAAGTTACATCCCAGACAGTCCACAAATGGATGTCCGCCTACCGGAATTTCTGGCTGTTCGCGGGCAAAAAACCAGACGTCTGGGAAAAACACAGGCTCGCCAGAACACCAACCATCCGCAAACGCCCGTGGACCAGAGAAGAGGTGCGTCTCATCTACGACAAACTCAGGGAAGAAAAGGACTGGCTTCAGCATCCGGTCTGGATTGCCGCCCACACGGGAGCCAGACTGAATGCGGTTTGCCATCTGACCTTCATACCCGAAAGGCAGATCATCATTTTCCCCGCACAGAAGCGAGAATTGGCAGACCGGACCATCCCGGCCCATGAGGCCATCATCGAAAGCCTCGCGATCTGGTCCGCCGAAAGACGCAGCGCCAGCACTACCGGGACCCGTTTCAGCGAGCTGAAAACCGGGCTCGGCTTCGGGCATGAAGTCGACTTTCACAGCTTCAGACGCACATTCTCAACCGAGTCCGAAAACCTTGGCTGCCCCGAAGGCATTACGGCCGATATCATGGGGCATCGGAAGCATACCATCACATATGGTTTGTATTCGGGTGGAACACGCGTCGATATCATGCGCGACTGGATCAACAGGCTGACTTACTGAAAAATACATGCGGGCGTAAGAGAGGAAGAAAACAACCTCTATTCAGAAACGAAAATCGCGGGCTCAGGGTCTCGAGAAGAGCGCAACCGATTGATCAGAAACAATTTTCATGTTGTCTCTCAGGCTGTGATCATCAAGCGGCCTGGCACAATCTGGAGGTCTGGATGCCGCGACTGAAACAGCCCCGTCCGAAAATTCTGGATATCATCACCACTGCCATCGTCGCCTTTTTCCTCGTCTTCACACCCTCCACTTCAAGAGCAGATGTCACCGGACAGGCCATCGTGGTCGACGGAGACACACTGAAGATCAAAGGACAGCGCATTCGTCTCTGGGGCATCGATGCACCGGAAACCAGACAGACCTGCCAGAGAAACGGCATGCCATGGCAATGCG
>JAURLI010000051.1 GCA_030831315.1 Alphaproteobacteria bacterium | reverse complement strand
TGCGGTGTCTCTCGGCGGCCGGGTGGCGGAGCGCGAGTTGCTGGGCTCCGTATCGTCGGGTGCCGACGACGACATTCGCGGCGCCACGGCGCTGGCACGCGCCATGGTCGCACGCTGGGGCATGTCGAAGGATCTCGGGCCGGTGGACTTGCGCGAAAGCGACGAGCATCCCTTCCTCGGGCGCGAGATCGCCCTGCCGCGCCGGTTTTCCGACGCCTCCGCAAACGAGGTGGACAAGGAAGTGCGCGTCATGCTGCTTGCCGAAGAGACGCGGGCCGCTGAAATCATCCGCAACAACCGCGACGGGCTCAATCGCCTGATCGCGGCGCTTGAAGCGGAAGAATCCCTCGACCGCGCAGCCATCGAGGCCGCACTGGGCGCTGCGCCGCACAAGGCCGCACGGCCCGCGTTGGTGCGCAATACGGGAACGGACTGACCGAAGTTTCGCCTAGCTGGCGTCGAGCATCCGCTGCACGGCGAGGCGCGCGCGCTCGGCGACGTCGGAGGGGATTTCGACGCGCGGGGTCAGCGTTTCGAGCGAGCGCAGAATCTTCGGCAGCGAGATCATCTTCATGTAGGGGCACAGGTTGCACGGGCGAACGAAGTCCACCTCGGGCTCCTCGGCGGCGACGTTGTCGCTCATCGAGCACTCGGTGACCATGAAGACGTGTTTTGGCTTCTTCGTCCGTACCCAGTTGATCATGGCGGAGGTGGAGCCGACGAAATCGGCTTCCGCCAGCACGTCGCCCGCGCATTCGGGATGGGCGATCACGGCGATGTCGGAATACGCCTTGCGGTATTCGCGGATTTCTTCCGCCGAAAAGGCCTCATGCACCATGCAGTGGCCCTTCCAGGGAATGATCTTCACGTTGGTCTGGCTGGCGACGTAACCGGCGAGGTATTCGTCCGGCGTCATGATGACTTCGGGCACGCCGAGGCTGTTGACGATCTTCACGGCATTCGACGAGGTGCAGCAGATATCGGATTCGGCCTTAACAGCGGCCGAGGTGTTGACATAGGTGACCACGGGGCGGCCCGGGTACTTGCGCTTCAGTTCACGCACGTCTTCCGCGGTGATCGAGGCATCGAGCGTGCAACCCGCGCCGGCATCGGGAACCAGCACGATCTTGTTCGGGTTCATCAGCTTGGCGGTTTCGGCCATGAAATGCACGCCCGCCAGCACGATGATGTCGGCATCGGTCTTCTGCGCCATCTGGGCGAGGGCGAGGGAGTCGCCGACGATGTCGCCGACGCAATGGAAGATTTCCGGCGTCATGTAGTTGTGCGCCAGGATGACCGCGTTCTTTTCCTTCTTCAGGCGGTTGATCGCGGCGACATAGGGCGCATGGACCGGCCACTCGACCTCGGGAATGACATGGCGCACGCGCGCATAGGCATCGGCGGTTTCGCGGGCGATGGCGGGCGTGTATTCGAGGGTGTCGGCGAGGCTCATCGTACTCTGGCGCTCCGGCTACGGGTGGGGCGGGTTACTTCGGGCTTGGGCTTAATGTAGGTAGCGGCCCCCGTCAACCGCAAGGGAGGGGTCGAAAACATCTTTGCTTTCAGGTCTTTGCGCTGGTGATGGGGCCGTGTTCGAGGGCCGGGCTCATGCGGTTCAGCAAGGTGCGCGACCACAGCCAGGCGATCATGCAGATGGCGCCGGCCCCGGCCACCGACCATGTCAGGCCCGTCGCTTCCGCCACCCAGCCGACGGCGATGGCGCCAAGGGCAGGTGTGCCGCGCCAGACAAGGGAATAAAGCGACATCACGCGCCCGCGCATGGCGGGTTCCACCGCCATCTGCAGCAACGACTGGGTGCCGGTACCGGTGCAGGTCTGGGTGAAGCCGACGGCAAAAATGAGAAACAGGCCGGCCCAGTAACTTCCGGACAAGGCGAAGGCCGATGCGGTTGCCCCCATGACGAAGGTATGGCTGACGATGATCCGCGTCAGTCCTTTTACCGGCCCGCGCTGGGTCAGCCACATGGCGCCCGCGAGCCCGCCCGCGCCCATGGCGGCCAGCAGCCAGCCCAGCCCCTGCGCGCCGCGCGAAAACACCTCGTCGGCGAAACCCGGCAGCATTTCGCCGACGGGCCGCGACATCGCGGACGTGATGGTCAGCAGGATCAGCATCGGGCCGATGCCCGGGTGGCGGGCGACGTAGGAGAGACTGTCGCCGATCTCGCGCCACATGCCCTTGCGCACGCGTTCGATCTTTTCCTGGTGGCGGCCCTTCACGCGCAGCATGTTGGCGCTGTGGGCGAAGAAGCAGACGAAGTTGAGCAGGAAAAGCGTGGCGACGCCGAAGGGCGCGATCAAGAGGCCGCCTATGGCAGGTCCCAAAGCGCGGCCAAGGTTGAAGATGGTGGAGTTGACGGCGATCGCGGTGGCGAGGTCTTCCTTCGGCACCAGCGTCGGATAAAACACCATCCGGGCCGCCGTCGAATAGGGCTGGTTGAAGCCGGTGATCAGCGAAAACGCCAGCAGGCCCCAGATGCCGATGGTTCCCGTTGCCGTCATCGCCCATAGCGCGCCCGCGTGGATCATGATGATGGCTTGGGTCAGCCACATCATGCGCACCGGGTTGGAGCGGTCGGCAGTCACGCCCGCGAAGGGCGAGAGAAAGACGGCGGGCAGAAGGTCGGCGGCGGCGATGATGCCGAGCCAGCTCGGCGAGTGGGTCAGTTCCCAGGCGAGCCAGCCAACGCCTGTGCGCTGGGCCCAAAGGCTGATGAGTGCCGGCGCCAGCGTCAGGTTGAACAGGTAGTGATCGCGGTGGCGCAGCGACCGCATCACCTGCGCCCAGTTTTCACGCCGGATCATGATTTGGCCTTTTCGGGTTCGTCGCCGGGCGGCTCGATTTCGAGTGCGCTGCGAAGGTCTTCCTGGCGGCCGCGCATCATGAGCCACAGGACGACGCCGCAGGCGGAACTGACGGCGACGGGCCAGGGCAGACCGACGGCCTCGGCGGCTCCACCGATGGCAAGGGTGCCGAGCGCAGGCGCACCCTGCTGGATCGACGAATAAAGCGACATCACCCGCCCCCGCAGGTGGCCGTGCACGGCGTTCTGCATCAGGTTGAGCGTGGCGATCGAGGTGTTGTTCATGGCAAAGCCCGCCACGACCAGAAGCGGCACCGCCGCCCAGAAAGAGCCGAGGACGACGAAGGCGACGCAGGCGAGGCTCATCAACAGGACATTGAAGAACACGACGGTGGTCATGCCGCGCACGCCGTCGCGGGTCAGCAGGTAGAAGCCCGACAGCGTCGCGCCCAGGCCCATCGCCGAAGTCAGCCATGCGAGGCCTTCGGCGCCGCGCTGGAACACGCCGTCGGCATAGCCCGCAAGGAGATCGGGGATGGCGCGCCCGGTGAAGGCGGTCACGGCGAGGATCACCAGCACCGGGCCGATGCCCGCATGGCGCGCCGAATAGCGCACCCCTTCGGCAAAATTCTCCCATACGCCGCCTTCGCTCTTACCCTTGTTCTCGATGCGGACATCGCGGATGCCGATCAGCGCCCAGAGAAACACGATGAAGGACAGCGCGTTCATGATGAAGGCGGGACCGAGCCCCATGTTGACGATGATCAGCCCGGCGACGGCGGGGCCGAGAAAGCGCGCAAGATTGAAAATCAGCGAATTGATGGCGATGGCGGGCGTCAGGTCCTCGCGCGGGACGAGATTGGGCACGAGGGCAAGGCGCGAGGCTACGTGGATTGCGTGCATGATGCCGAGTGCCAGCGTCAGCGCCAGTACCACCCAGATATTGGCGACGCCGGCGTAATAGGCGGCAACCATCGCTACTGCCTGAAACAGCATCAATACCTGTGCCCAGATCTGCATCCGGAGCCGGTCCATGCGGTCGGCCAGAACGCCCGCAAGCGGGGAGAAGAGCATCATCGCGAAAAGATCGGCGAAGGCGATGATGCCGAGCCAAGCATAGGAACGGGTGATTTCCCATGTCAGCCAGCCGAGCGCCACGCGCTGCACCCAGGTGCCGATCAGCGAGGTGACGGAACCCAGCGTGTAGTTGCGGTAACCGCGGTGCCGCATGGCGCGGGCTGCGCCGTCGAATACGCCGAAATTTCTCACCTGAAAAAAGCACTCCCCAGCTTGGGCTTGTTCTTATTCTGCCGCGATCCGTCCCACGCCGGGGCTGCCGATTGTGACGAGGAGTTCGACGCGCCTTGCCTGAATGCGCTCAAGGGCATCGCGGCGAATGTGGCCGAAGCCGCGAACCGAAAGTGCTAACGCCGCCAGTTCACGGCAGGCATCGAAGGTAGCCTCGGAAAGGCCGGCACGTATCCGGCCGAGGTCTTCTTCATACTCCCTGCGGTGGCGACGCTCAAGGACGCGGTCGGCGACGGGGCGGAAGGGATCGAACACGCCGTCGCGCAGGTTCCGCAACCGGGTCAGCAGTCGCAGGAGCGGCCGCGCCCACGGCCCGAAATCACGCTTGGCGGGCCGGTTTGAGGCATCCTTGCGCGCGAGCCAGCCGGGGGCGAAGTGATAGTGGACGCGGTAATCGCCTTCGAAGGCGTCCCTGACGGCGGCATCGAAGGTGCCGTCGGTATAAAGCCGCGCCACTTCGTATTCGTCCTTGGCGGCAAGCACGTGGAAATAACCTTCTGCCACCGCGCGCGCCAACGCATCACCCCGTCCGGGTGCACGCTCGGTAGCAAGACGCGCGAATTCGTTCACGGTGGCCCGATAGTTCGCCGCCGCCTTTTCGCCATCGCGTGCGGCAAGCTCACGCGCGCGCAGATTCACGACGTCGTCGAGGCTGGCGGGCGTGTCGTCGTGCCGCCCGTCATCGAGACCGGCCAGCGCGCGAACCGCTGCCATGTCATGGGCGGCGCGCCGTCCCCAGGCGAAGGCAAGCCGATTGGCTTTGGCGCCCGCACCGTTGATGTCGATGGCGGCAAGCAGCGA
>JAURLI010000050.1 GCA_030831315.1 Alphaproteobacteria bacterium | reverse complement strand
GAAGCCCTGGGCCGCGCCCTCGAAGGAGCCCTGCGATGAGCGACACCAAGCCGACCGGCCCGCGCCGCGCCTCGGGCACCGTGGAAGCCGCCGTTGTGCCCACGGACGGCGGCCTCGCCGGGACCGTTTCGGGCAACCGCGCCTTGGCCATCGAGGAATCCCTGATTTTCGAACAGGGCGAGGTCGGGCGCTGCGGCGTCGATCTGCCGGAGCCCGAAAACTTCAAGCCGCGCCTCGGCGGGTTGGAGCGCAAGGGCGCCATCGGCCTGCCCGGCCTGTCGGAGCCCCAAGTGGTGCGCCACTTCACCCGCCTGTCGCAGAAGAACTACGCCATCGACGCAGGCCTGTTCCCGCTCGGCTCCTGCACCATGAAGCACAACCCGCGGCTCAATGAAAAGATGGCGCGCCTGCCGGGCTTCGCCGACCTGCATCCGTTGCAGCCCGACAGCACGGTGCAGGGGGCACTCGCGCTGATGGACGACCTCACGCGCTGGCTCAAGGCGCTGACCGGCATGCCCGCCATCGCGCTGCCGCCCGCCGCCGGGGCCCAGGGCGAGCTCTGCGGCATGATGACCATCCGCGCCGCCCATGACGCCCACGGCCATAATGAGCGCCGCCGCGTGCTGGTGCCCGAATCGGCACACGGCACCAACCCGGCGACGGCGGCATTGTGCGGCTACCATGTCGATTCGATCCCGGCCAACGACAGGGGCCGCGTCGATGTCGCGGCACTGAAGGCGAAGCTCGGTCCCGACGTCGCCGCGCTGATGCTGACCAACCCCAATACCTGCGGGCTGTTCGAACCTGACATCGTCGAGATCGCCAAGGCGGTGCACGATGCAGGCGCCTATTTCTACTGCGACGGCGCCAACTTCAACGCCATCGTCGGCAAGGTGCGCCCGGCCGATCTCGGCATCGACGTCATGCACATGAACTTGCACAAGACCTTCTCGACGCCGCATGGCGGCGGCGGCCCGGGCTCGGGCCCGGTGGCGCTCGCCGCATCCCTTGCCCCTTACGCGCCGCTGCCTTGGCTGGTCTCGGGGCCGGACGGGCTACGATTGCAGGAACAGGCGACGGGCGCGGCTGCCGCCAGCATCGGCCGCCTCAAGTCCTTCCACGGCCAGATGGGCATGTTCGTGCGCGCCTATACCTACATGCTGAGCCACGGCTCGGACGGGTTGCGCCAGGTGGCCGAGGACGCGGTGCTGTCGGCCAACTACCTGCTGGCGGCGCTGAAGGACACGCTGACGCCCGCTTATCCCGGCCCTTGCATGCATGAATGCCTGTTCGACGACGAGGGCCTGCGCAAGTACGAGGTCTCGACGCTCGACTTCGCCAAGGCGCTGATCGATGAGGGCTTCCACCCGACCACCATCTATTTCCCGCTGGTGGTGCACGGCGCCATGCTGGTGGAACCGACCGAGACCGAACCCAAGGCCGAGCTCGACCGTTTCATCGCCGCGGTCCGGGGGTTGAAGGCGCGCCTCGATTCGGGCGGCGCCGACCGCCTGCGCACGGCGCCCCATTTCAGCCCGCGCCGGCGCCTCGATGAAACCCGCGCCGCGCGCCAGCCGGTGCTGCGCTGGTCGCCACCCGCGCCCAAACAGGCGGCGGAGTAATCGCCTTTTAATATTTTTGGAGAGAAATCTGTAAGGCCGTGATGCGAAGATCATTGGCCGACTTTGTGGTTTCTTATCAGAGTAAGACGCAAATTTTCAATGTGCTCGTCTCCTTTGATGAAAAGGGAAGATGCCTTAACGCGCACAGAAATGGTCATCACAAACGGAGCTAAAATCAAAACTAAGCAAATTATAAATTGAAGTGCGTTATGAACTTCGAGAAATTTAAAAGAATTATTAAAAAGCAACGTAATTGCAAGAAAGCCGAAAATAATAGATAAGCCAATTACAATATAAACTTTGCTATCTAGCTCAGATTTGTTTTTTTCGATTTGAAAAATCGCGCTTTCGTACTCAACCAAAAAACTTAGTTTATTTTCTTCTCCAAGTTTTCCCCGATCATTGAGGGCGCGGTAAAGATTTAAGTATTTGTTAATTTTTGAAATTCTTCTCTCCGCTTCGTGCTCAACGAGAGCGCGAATTGCGGCATGACCAAAATTAAGCGCAGCTGAGGTTTCTAGCAGGGAGCCGATATCAACCATCAAGTAACACCCATAATTCGAAATTGACCATTTTGAATATCAAATAATATTAAGGGTTGTGGCGAGATATCCTGTGAATGGAAATACGATTTCAAGGTTGCGGAAGGCGAATAACCTTTCGCAGAGCGATTTTGCTATTGCTCTGAAAATTGATCCTCAAAGATTGAGGAAGATTGAAAATTCTAAAACCACAAAAATTGGCTACGGCCAGGTCAGGTTGGCCACCGCCATTCTCGGTGTCAATTCAATCGACCTTTCATCTGACGAGTTACCAGAGCACCTACCAAAACTTATTGATTTTCGTACGTCAAACAATCTTCCTGCGCGAATTACAGCGGCCACGCTCAAATACGTTCATAAGGCTAAAAAATTTCAGGTCGCTCTAGGTAATTTGTTTGATGACAATCCGGAACTCAAAGCAAACCGTTATTTTGATCGTTTTTCAATTTCTGATGCCCCAGTGGATATCGCGAAAAATATTCGCAAATCACTGGAGCTTAGCTGGAACTATCAGGTGTCTTATGACAAGACGCTTGATTTGTATCGCTTCATACGAGCTCAAATAGAATTACGCGGAATAAGCGTTTGCGAAGAATCTTATCCTTTTGAAGATGCGCGAGGATTCTGCCTCTCAAGTGATGGGCACAATGTCCCGATAGTCGTCATCAATCGCACCCGCTCTAATCGAGCAGTGAGAAGCTTTACCCTGCTTCACGAATTAATCCATGTTCTCTTACGGAAACAGGGCATAAGCGATTTCACAAAAATAAATAATAGCGTGGAGCGGTATTGTAACGCCGTTGCTGCAAACATTTTAATGCCACAAGAATTGTTTGCTAAGCACGCGAAACAATATGTCAGCGATAAGTCAATCTCTAATGATGACTTGCGCATTCTTAGTGGCGAAATTGGTGCTAGCCAATACAGCACGGCAATTCGTTTGAGTGAACTGGAGTTGGTGCGAGAAGGCTTTGTCCGACGTTGGCTTGAGTCCCTGCCGAAGAAATCACAGAAAGCAATTTCAGACGGCGTGCTCGATCCGATTTTTTCGGAGGAGACTACTAATCAAATTCGAAGAGGTGGTCGAGGAACGAACAAGCTGGCGCGTATCGGGTTGCTAATCGCTCGCTGTACGGTGGCTGCCGTACGTTCTGGCACAAGAAGCGAACTGGATATATTTCGAGAATTTGGAATTGAACTGGAACAATTAGAGGCGTTATCGCGTCCGCTGAATTCTCGTTTGCGGGAAATAGAAAAAATTGTCCAAGAATGAAACGGAATACGTTCTGGACACAAGTTCCCTCTGGGCGATTTATCAAAATAAATCGGATAAGGGATGTATAAAAAAAATCCAAAAAGCAGTTTCGAGCGGGGGCATCATTTGTCACCACTCGTCGAAAGCATCCATTGTTGGAATGAGTAAGTCAGTTAAGGAATTTTTTAATTCGCATTTTGATCCAGATGCAATTTCACACAATCCGAGTGTGGAGGTCATTCAAAAGGCTCGCCTGTACCAGGAAGCTGAGGGTGCGCAGAGACTTAGCGACGATGATTTGTTCGCTGCCGCATTGGCCTCCGAGATGAAATGCAAACTGGTAGTGGGTGGCCAGTCGAAAAACGCAGAACTGCTGAGAAAATTGGGGTCTGATGCCGGTATTGATACCTTAGATTTCGTCGAATTTTTAGAACTCATAGATGCATAAGGTTTATGAGGTAGCTCTTACGATGCTGTGATGCACGTTAGCAAAAACCCCGGCCGCGAGGCCGGGGTTTTTGATTTCTGTATCCGGAGATGCCTAGCGCAGCCGGGCGGGAAGATCCTGCACGGCGGCGTCCACCAGCGCGTCGGCCTTGGCCTCGTCGAGGCGATCCTTCAGGAGCTGCTCGGTCGCGGCCAGCGCGATCTCGACCGCTTCCGCCTTCACTTCCTGCACCGCCTTGGCCTGGGCCTGGGCGATCTTGTCGGTGGTCAGGGTCTCGCGCCGCTTGAGGGTCTCGACGAGCGCCTTCTCGGCATTGGCCGTGATGCGCTTCGCCTCTTCCTCGGCGTGGGTGATGATGGCCTGCGCTTCCTTGGCGGCGTCGCGCTGCTTGCGCTGGTAGGAGGCGAGCATCGCCTGCGCTTCCTCGCGCAGCTTGCGGGCCTCTTCCAGTTCCGCCTCGATCTGGGCGGCGCGGGAATCGAGCGCGGTGGTAGCCTTCTTCCACACGGGCCGCGCGAGCAGCCCGATGAAGATCAGGAAGGCGACCGCCAGCCAGGTTTCCGGCTCCTGCCAGAAGGACAGCTTGTGGCCGGCCTGGGCGGCGTCTGCGGCGTAAGCGATGCCGATCATGCCCGTGCCTTTCTCGCGGCGTCGGCCGCGGCGCGGGCGGATGCCTCGTCCACGACCAGTCCGGCGACCTTCTGTGCGGCCATGCGCGCCACGTCGGCGGCGATGGCGGCCGCTTCGCCGAGCGCGCTTTCACGCGCCCGCGCGATGGCGGCCTCGGCCTCGCGGGTGCGGGCATGCAGCGCCTTGTCGAGCTCGGCGACTTTCGCCTCGGCGCTCGTCTTGGCCGCGTCCTGGGCCTTGGCCAGCGCAGCCTGGGCACGGGTGCGGGCTTCCGCCAGAGCGGTTTCGTAAGCCGCGGAAACGTCCTCGGCTTCCTTTTCCAGCTCTTCCGCCTTGGCGAGGTTGTCCTCGCGGCGGCGGCTGCGTTCCTCGAGTACGTCGGCGATGCGCGGCAGCGCCACGCGCGCCATCAGCACGTACAGGAGCACGAAGCTGATGACGAGCCAGACGAGCTGCGGCGCGTAGGAAGCGACGTCGAGCTGAGGCATGGGCCCTTATCCCCTTTCGGTTCCGTCCGGCTTAGCCGAACAGGATCAGGAAGGCGATCAGCAGGGCGAACAGCGCAATGGCTTCAACCAGCGCGAAGCCCAGCATGGTGAACGGGAACACCGTGGACTGGGCCGACGGGTTGCGCGCGACCGAATTGATGAAAGCGGCGAACACGTTGCCGATACCGACGCCCACGCCGGCGAGACCGATGACGGCAAGACCGGCGCCGATCAACTTGGCGGCTTCAACGCTCATATCTGTATCCTTTTCGTAACTAGGTTGCTGATGGACAAAAAAACGCGCCGGCCTCTAGTGGAGGTGCAGCGCGTCGTGGAGATAAAGACAGGTCAGGATGGCGAAGACGAAGGCCTGCAGCACGGCGACGATCAGCTCCAGCATGTAGAGCGCGATCAGGATCGCGAGCGGCGCCACGCCCGCCACGCCAAGGGCGATGACGAAGCCGGCGAAGACCTTCAGCATGGTGTGGCCCGCCATCATGTTGGCGAACAGTCGCAGCGCCAGCGTGACGGGGCGCGCGAGATAGCTGAGAACCTCGATCGGGACCAGGAGCGGCGCCATGTAGATCGGCGCGCCCGGCGGGAAGAAGTAGCTGAACCACTTCATGCCGTGCTTGGCGATGCCTACGATGGTGACGCCGATGAACACCACGATCGCCAGCGCGAAGGTGACGATGATGTGGCTGGTGACCGTGAAGGTGTAGGGGATCAGCCCGATCGTGTTGCAGAACAGGATGAACATGAACAACGAGAAGATGAACGGGAAATAGGCGCGCCCGGCGCTGCCGACGTTGTCGCGGACAAGTCCGGCGACGAATTCGTACATCAGTTCCGCCATCGACTGCAGCCGGCCCGGCACCAGCGCGCGCTTGCGCACGCCGAGCAGCAGGAAGGCGGTGATCGCCGTGATGGCGATGACCATGAACAGCGAGGAGTTGGTGAAAGAGACGTTCACGCCGCCGATATTGGCCGCGGCGATGGTCTTGATCTCGAACTGCTGGAGCGGCGATGCCACGTTAGGATATTCCCCCGCTTAACCGGACTTGCCTTTTTGGTCCCCTTCGCCGTCGCCGGACTTGTCGTCGGCGCCGGGGAAGCGGTATCCGGGGGCAAGACCGATGTTGCTCACCGCCCGGTAAACATTGAGGACGCCCGCAGCGCCCCCGAGAAACAAAAACACCACCATCAACCAGGGGCCTGTCCCGAGCCAGCGGTCGAGCCCCCATCCGATGGCGACACCGACGGCGAGGGTACCCGCCATTTCGATGCCGACCCTGAGAACGACGCCGCCTCCCGAGAGGCTGGCGCGGCCCTGCCGGTTCGCTTCCGCCGCTTCGCGCTCGCGGACGCGGGCGATACGGCCCCGTAAATCCGAAAGCGAAGGTTTCTTTTCGTCCGGACCGCGCTTCGTCATCCCGTCTCCGTCGACCCCGCTTCCTGGTGGAAAACTGTCTCCGAGGGGAGGCGCGCGCGTTCCTGAAAAAAGAAGCGCGGAAGCGCCCGGAAAACGGCGCGCCGCGTGCGAAAGCGCGGGCACCTTACGGGCAGGCCCCCGGCCTGTCAAGGGACAAAACCCCCCGGTTAAGCGACTGAAACGTAAGCGAAAACCGTGTGCTTTCAGGCGATCGCCTTAAGGTGCGAAACGCCCTGCAGATCGACCGAAACAAGACGCGAAACGCCGCGCTCGGGCATGGTCACGCCGAACAGCCGGTCCATCCGCGCCATGGTGATGCGGTGGTGGGTGACCAGCAGGAAGCGGGTATTTGCCGAACGGGCCAGTTCCTCGACCATGGCGCAGAAGCGCGTGACGTTGGAATCGTCGAGCGGGGCGTCCACTTCGTCCAGCACGCAGATGGGCGCCGGATTGGTCAGGAACACCGCGAACAGGAGCGCGATGGTGGTCAGCGCCTTCTCGCCGCCCGAGAGCAGCGACAGGATCTGCAGGCGCTTGCCCGGCGGGCTCGCCATGATTTCGAGGCCGGCTTCGAGCGGATCTTCCGATTCGGTCAGTTCCAGATGCGCCCGGCCGCCGCCGAACAGCCGGGTGAACAGCTCGCTGAAATGGGCATTGACCTGTTCGAAGGCGGCCAAAAAGCGCTGGCGGCCTTCGCGGTTCAGTTCGCCGATGCCGTGACGCAGGCGGGCGATGGCCTTGATCAGGTCTTCGCGCTCGGTCTCCATCGAGTTGATCTGGGCCGAAAGTTCCTCGGCCTCCTGGTGGGCGCGCAGGTTGACCGCCCCCATCGTGTCGCGTTCACGCAGCAGGCGTTCCAGGCGCTTTTCCGCCTGTTCTGCCTCGGGCAGCTTGTCCTCGGTCACTTCGGCGATGGCCAGCAGCTGGTCGGGCGTCGCTTCCAGCCGTTCGCTCACCCGCTCGCGCAGGGTCTGGATGGTCTGGTTGGCCTGCTCGACCTGGCCTTCGTTGCGCACACGGTCCTCGCGCGCGCCGGAAAGCTCGGCTTCCTTGGCGCGCAGCGCTTCGTCGGCGGCGCGCAGCGCGGTTTCGGCGACGGCCAAGGCATCGGCCGCCCGGCTGCGGGCGGCTTCGGCCGCTTCGACCTTGTCGGCAAG
The DNA here is from genome assembly GCA_030831315.1 of Alphaproteobacteria bacterium. Classification (GTDB taxonomy): domain Bacteria; phylum Pseudomonadota; class Alphaproteobacteria; order SMXQ01; family SMXQ01; genus WHSO01. The sequence goes on along the minus strand of JAURLI010000050.1, from coordinate 26,726 downwards.
GCCCATGCGCTCGGCGGCGATGGCCGCGGGACGCGGGGCAAGCTCGGCGACCTCGGCCTGTGCGGCCTCGCGGCGCTTGTCGAATTCCGCGACCTGGGTCTGGGCCGCTTCGGCGCGTTCCTGCCAGGAACCGCGCTCGAGCTCGATCTCGCCGATGCGTTCGCGGCGGGCTTCGGCTTCGCGCGCGAGCAGGTCGTAGGCGCGCTGGCGGTCGGCCAGGGTGGCGCGCATCGTGGTCATTTCGCGGCGCAGGTCTTCAAGGCGCGCGCGATGCTTGTCGGTGTCGGCGAGCGCCGCCTGCGAGGCGCGCACATCGGCCAGCTCGCGGTCGGCTTCCTCGATGTCGGCACCCAGCCGCTCGATCGCTTCTTCGGCGGCCTGCAGGCGCGAATTGGCTTCCGCCGCTTCCTGGATCAGGCGGCCGCGTTCCTCGCGCCGGGTTTCCAGATCGGCCTCGGTATCGCGTGCCTGGGCGCGCAGGTTGCGTTCGCGCTCGACCGCTTCCTGGGTATCTGCATGGGCGGTGTCCAGCGTGGCGCGGGCGGCGGCAAGGGCGTCTTCGGCGATGCGGGCTTCAACCTCGACTTCCCGCAGCCGGTTGCGCTGGGCAAGGCGGCGGGCGGCGGCGGTGGCACCCTGGTCGGCGACGGTAAAGCCGTCCCAGCGCCACAGGCGGCCGTCCTTCGACACCAGCCGCTGGCCGACGGCCAGCATCGGGGCAAGGCGGTGGCCGGTCTCGGCATCGGCGACGACGCCGATCTGCGACAGGCGGCGGGAAAGTGCTTCGGGCGCACGCACGAAACGCGACAGCGCATCGGCACCGGCAGGCAGGTCGAGAGACGCGGCAAGGGGGCCGAGCGTGCGCCAGTGAATGGGGGCCGCTTCGTTGGCGGGTGCGGAAAGATCGTCGCCAAGTGCGGCGCCGAGCGCATCTTCGAAGCCGGGATCGACCGAGACAGCGTCGATGAGCGGCGGCCACAGGTCGGAATCGTCCGATGCGAGAAGATCGTTGAGCGCGCGCGCTTCGGCCTTGAGCCTTGCAGCTTCCGCTTCCGCGGCGCGCAGCTGTTCGCGGGCACCCTGTTCGGTCTTTTCGCGGCTGCTGCGGTCTTCTTCCGCCTTCGTCGTGCGGGCGCGCAGGTCTTCGAGCGACTGGCGCATGCCTTCGATGACGGCTTCCAGCGCGGCGACTTCCTCGCGGTTGCCGGGTTCGGCGGCGATCTCGGCGCGGGTGCGTTCGGCCTCGGCCTTGCGGTCGTTGAGGCGGGCCTTGCGCGCCTCGATGCCGATCAGACGGTTGGCGAGATCGGCGCGACGCGCTTCGGCGGCAGCGACGCGCTCGGCAAGGTCGGACAGCTGGGTCTCGATCGCCTCGGCTTCGCGCTTGGCGGCGGCAAGCGCGGTTTCGGCGGTGGCTTCGGCGTCGGCTTCGGCGGCAGCGCGCGCTTCGAGATCGCCCTTTTCCGTATCGAGGCGGGCAATGGCCCCTTCGGCGTCGGCAAGGCGGCCGCGTTCGCGTTCGCCGTCGGCAGCGTTCTGGGCGGCGCGTTCGCGTGCCGCTTCCAGCGCGCGGCTGACGCGGGCCTCTTCCTCGGCGAGCTGGTCGCGCGCCAGAACAAGGCGCTGCAGCGCCGCTGCGGCTTCCGCTTCGGCCTGACGCAGGGCCGGAAGTTCGGCGGCGGCATTGGCCTGGGTGGTGGCGCAGGCGGAAGCCTCGGCGGTCAGTTCGGCGACGCGCGCGACGGCGGCATCGAAACGCGCCGAGGCGGCATCGAGCACCTGGTTGGCTGCAACCCAGCGCAGGTGCAGCACGGCGGCCTCGGCCTTGCGGATCAGGTCCGACAGGTTCATGTAGCGCGTCGCCTGGCGGGCCTGCTTCTTGAGGTTCTGTAACTGGGATTCAAGCGCCGCGATGACGTCCTCGAGGCGCGAAAGGTTGCCTTCCGCGGCCTTGAGGCGCAGTTCCGCTTCGTGGCGCCTCGAATAGAGGCCGGTGATGCCGGCGGCTTCTTCCAGAATCAGGCGGCGGTTCTGCGGCTTGGCCTGGATCAGGGTTTCGATCTGGCCCTGGCTGACCAGCGCGGTGGAACGCGAGCCGGTGGCCGCGTCTGCGAACAGCAGCTGGACGTCGCGCTGGCGCGCTTCCTTGCCGTTGACGTAGTAGTTCGACCCGGTGCCGCGTTCGATGCGGCGGATGATTTCCAGTTCGTCGGCGTCGTTGAAGGCGGCGGGCGCGGTGCGCGCCGCATTGTCGAGCATCAGCGTCACCTGCGCGACGTTGCGCGCCGGACGGTTCACGGTGCCGCCGAAGATCACGTCGTCCATGCCTTCGCCGCGCAGCTTGCGCGCCGACACTTCGCCCATGCACCAGCGCAGCGCTTCGACGAGGTTGGACTTGCCGCAGCCGTTGGGCCCGACGATGCCGGTCATGCCCGGCTCGATCAGGAGTTCGGTATCATCAACGAAGGACTTGAAGCCGGTGAGGACGAGTTTCGAGAACTGCACGCGCGTACCTTTCTGCTGGCCTACTTGGCCGTCTTGGCGAGCAGCGGATCAACCTTCTTTTTGAATTCGTCGAAGGTGATGTTTCCCGAATGCTTGACGCCGTTGATGATGAAAGTGGGGGTGGCTTCGATGTCGAAGACCTTTTCGGCCAGCAGGCGCTGGTCGAGGACGGCTTTCTCGATGTCCGGTTTCTTCAGGCAGGCCTGCACGTCGGCCTCGCCCATGCCGGCGAGCGCCGCAAGGCGGGCCATCGCCGTAATCGGATCGGCGGCACCGCCCCAGGCCTGCTGGCGGGTGAAGAACAGGCCCAGCATCGCCGCGTGACGGTCCTTGCCGGCGCAGCGCGCCACCATGGCCGCGGCAAGCGCCGCCTGGTCGAGCGGGAAGTCGCGGAAGGCCATGCGCACCTTGCCGGTATCGATGTATTCGGCCTTGATGCGGGGCAGTTGCTCGACATGGAAATTGGCGCAGTGCGGGCAGGTGAAGGAGGCGTACTCGATCACCGTCACCGGGGCATCGGCCGTGCCGAGGGTGAAATCGTCGTCGCCGATGGCGCGCGCACGGGCGATTTCCTCGGCGCTGGCGGCGCGCGCCGCGGGGCCGGGCGCGGGGGTGGAGCCGCGCGGGGTCGATTGCCACTGGTAGACGCCGACGCCGGCCACCACCAGGACCGCAACGGCCCCCAGAATTATCAATATGTTACGCATGCGTGCCTCCGTGACCACAAAATATAGCGGTTGGCGGCTAAACCCGTCCAGCGCCGAAACCAGGCTATCCACAGGAAAAATCAGGCGCCTTTAAGGCGTCCCTGGACCGCTTATACGGGGCGGCGGCGCTCGCCCGGGCGCAGGCGACGGGCGCGGGGCGGGCGGCTTTCGGCCGCTTCGCGGGCGCGCGCCAGGCGGTCGAGCGCCGTGGCCAGCCCTTCATCGGCGACCTTGCCGATGGCGGCCTTGACCTCGGCGGGCGGCTCGGGCGCCGGTGTGTCCTCAGCGGGGGAGTGGTCGGGGCCATCGATGCGGCCGTGATGCAGTTCGATGCGGGCGATGGCACCGTAGCCGAAATGGCCGTTGATGCGCTCGATGATCTGGGGCGCGAGGTGCTGGACGTCCGGGGCGAAGGCGCCCGATACCAGAAGATGCAGAGTGCCGCCCAGCCTTTCGCCGCGCGGAAAGACGATGCGCGACGGCTGGGTATGCTCGCACAAGGGCCGTCCGACGATGGCGGGCCAGTTGGTGATGATCGCCGCTTCGGCGAAGCCGCGCCGGCGCATGGCGGGCGATGTCACCCGGCCGATGCTCTGGCCGAGCGTGGTCATGCCGCGCCTGGCCTTGATCGCGCTGTCCTTGTCCTCGCTCACGGGTGTTCGCTCATGTCCTGTCGGTTCGTGTGCCGCGCTGGCGTGTGCGGTCCAACGGCGGCATGATGGACCGGAAATGCCGCCACGCAAAGACCACAGCCATATCGCCCCGGCCCCCAAGGCTCACGCGCGCCGCCTGCTTGCCTGGTACGACCGCGCAAGGCGTGATCTGCCCTGGCGCGCGGCGCCGGGCGTGCGGCCCGATCCCTACCGGGTGTGGCTTTCGGAAATCATGCTGCAACAGACGACGGTGGCCGCCATCATTCCCTATTTCGGGCGCTTCCTGGCCCGCTGGCCCGATGTTCACGGGCTGGCGGCAGCCCCCCTCGATGATGTGCTCGCCCAGTGGCAGGGGCTCGGCTATTACGCGCGCGCGCGCAATTTGAAGAAATGCGCCGAAGCGGTTTCCCACGATCTGGGCGGCGTCTTTCCGGCGAGCTCTGCCCGGTTGCAGGAATTGCCCGGCATCGGCCCCTATACGGCGGCGGCGATCGCGGCCATCGCATATGACGAGGCGGCGACGGTGGTGGACGGCAATGTCGAACGCGTCATCGCCCGCCTGTTCGCGGTAACGGAACCCTTGCCGCAGGCGAAGCCGCGCCTGCGTGAACTGGCCGCGACGCTGACGCCGGCAAGGCGGGCGGGCGATTACGCCCAGGCGATGATGGATCTCGGCGCCACCGTCTGCGCGCCGCGAAGCCCCGATTGCGACGCCTGCCCGCTCATCCAGTCTTGTGCCGCCCATGCCAAGGGCATTGCCGCCGGCCTGCCGCGCCGCGCCCGCAAGGCGGCGCGCCCCGTGCGCCGGGCGGTGGCGTGGCTCGCGCTCAACGACAAGGGCGAAGTGGCGCTGCGCCGCCGCCCGGAAAAGGGCCTGCTGGGCGGCATGTGGGAAGTGCCGTCGAGCGAGTGGATCGTCGACGGCGCATTCGACGCAGTACCCCCCGCGCGGGCGCGTTGGCACCGGGGCGGGGAGATCTTCCACGTCTTCACCCATTTCCGTCTCGAGATGGAGATCAGGCGCGCGCGGCTTCCCGCCAAGGCGCTCGCGCATTTCGGCGCGGATGCGAAGTGGGTATCGCGGGACAACCTCGCGGCCCACGCACTTCCCAGCATCATGAAGAAGGTGATCGGCGCCGGTGCGCCTTCGCTGCTCGACTAGCCGGTCAGGCCGTCGATCAGGCCCGCGCGGCCTCGCCCTCGGCAGGCGTTTCGATCAGCCCGGCGGTGGCAAGCTCGGCCCTGACCTGCTGGCGCAGGACGTCGATGGGTACCGGCTTCTTTTCGGTCTGGAAGTGCCAGAAGGTCCAGCCGTTGCAGGCGGTGAGGCCCTGCACATGGGCGCCGACCTTGTGGATCGAGCCGGTGATGTCGGCGGCCACCAGCGAGCCGTCGGCGCGCACCTTGGCGGCGTGGCGGCCGCGCGCGTCGGTCAGGATGTCGCCCGCGCTCAACAGCCCGCGCTCGACCACCCAGCCGAAGGGAATGCGCGGCTCGCGCTTCTTGGCGGTGACTTCCAGCGTGTTGGCCTGGGCGGGTGCCACCTGGGCGATGCGTTTTCTGGCCAGCGTGGCGTAGGTGTCGTCGCGCTCGATGCCGATATAGCCGCGTCCCAGCCGCTTGGCGACGGCGCCGGTGGTGCCGGTGCCGAAGAACGGGTCCAGCACGACGTCGCCGGGATTGGTGGAGGCAAGCAGGATGCGATAGAGGAGCGCTTCGGGCTTTTGCGTCGGATGGGCCTTGGCGCCGTCCTTCTTCAGGCGTTCGCCGCCCGAGCAGATCGGCAGCGTCCAGTCCGAGCGCATCTGCAGGCCCTCGTTGATTTCCTTCATCGCTTCGTAGTTGAACGTGTAGTTCTTCACGTCGGGCGACTTGGCGCACCACAGCAACGTTTCGTGGGCATTGGTGAAGCGCCGGCCGCGGAAATTCGGCATCGGGTTGGCCTTGCGCCACACGACGTCGTTCAGGATCCAGAAGCCGAGATCCTGAAGGATCGCGCCGACGCGGTAGATGTTGTGATAGCTGCCGATCACCCACAGCGTGCCGTCATCCTTCAGGACGCGGTGCGCGGCGGCCAGCCAGCGCCGGGTGAAGCGGTCGTATTCGCCGAAGTCGGCGAAGCGGTCCCAGTTCTCGACCACGCCGTCGACGCGGGTGTTGTTGGGGCGCACCAGTTCGCCCTGCAATTGCAGGTTATAGGGCGGGTCGGCGAAGACGACGTCGGCCGATCCTTCCTTCAGGCAGTTCATCACCTCGACGCAATCGCCGACGAGGATTTCACCGATTGTGGTATTGGCGCTTTTCCCTGTCATAGGCGTCAGGGTGAGTCAGCGCGCGACTCGCGTCAAGAATTTTTCTTTTGAATCAATAACTTAAACTATATCGGGGAGTTATCCCCGTAATTCACCACTAGATATTGTGGGCGTCCAGAAGCCGGCGCACCGGGGCGAAGCTCCTGCGGTGGGCGGGCGAGGGGCCGAGGCGGGCGAGCGCCGCCTGGTGGTCGGGCGTGCCGTAGCCCGCGTGGCGGGCGAAGCCGTAACCCGGGAACTCGGCATCGAGCGCCGCCATCATGCGGTCGCGGCTGACCTTGGCGGCGATGCTTGCCGCGGCGATGGAGAGCGAACGCGCATCGCCCCCGATGACGCTGCGGCCCGGACAGGGCAGGCCTTCGGGCACCCGGTTGCCGTCGATCAGAGCGTGATCGGGTACAAGCGGCAGGGCGGCGACGGCGCGCGTCATGGCCAGCATGGTCGCGCGCAGGATATTCAGGGCATCGATTTCGGCGACGCTCGCTTCGGCGATGGTGAAATGCATCGCGCCGTCGGCGGCGGCGGCCTCCATCATGGCGAAGACCTGTTCGCGCCGCTTGGCCGTCAGCTTTTTCGAATCGTCGAGACGCTCGCGCAAGGCAGCAGGCAAATATTCGATGTCGATGACGGCGGCGCCCGCCACCACCGGTCCCGCCCAGGGGCCGCGGCCCGCTTCGTCGACGCCGCAGACATTTCCGCCAAGTGCCGCCTCGAGCGCGAAATCAGGCACGGTCCCGGTTGCCATCATCTTGCGGTTTTTCGGGTGCCGATACGACGGGCGTTGCACCGGCGTTGTCGTTGGCGGTCTTGCGCCGGCGCAGTTTGTTTCCCGCCTTGCGCGCAAGCCCATTGGCGCCGTTGACCGCGGCGCGCGCAAGAGGCCGCACCCGTGCCGCCGCCCGGCGCCAGTTGCCGCGCCAGAGATATCCGAGCATGAGGCCGAGGGTGGCGCCGCGGCGCGAGGCGACAAGATGCAGGCGGCGCGCCGTCAACAGCCACAGCGGACTGATCAGCAGCGAAAGTGCGACGACGGCGATCACCAGCGGGCCTTGCCCTTCGGGCACGATCCCCGCAGCGTTGCCCTGGGCGGCGAGCAGGAAGGAGAATTCCCCGATCTGGCCGAGCAGCACGCCCGCAAGGAAGGCGCGCGGCCACGGCTGGCCAAGTGCCCGGATGAGCGCGATGTTGAGCGCCGTCTTGACCACGGTGACGATGGCGAGCCACGACAGCACGCGCCCAAGGTTGGCCCAGATGAAATCGAGGTCGATCAACAGTCCGACCGACAGGAAGAACACCATCATCAGGAGCCCCTCGATGGGCTTCGCCGCATGGGTTAGGTCGTCGGCACCCTTGACGTTGCCGAGCACGAGCCCGACGAGGAACGCGCCATAGGCCGCAGATAGTCCGAACAGGCCGGCGAGGGCGGCAGCGGCGAGGCAGCAGGCGATGGCGCCCACCGGGCGCAGTTCGGGATGCGCCGCGATGCGTTCTGCAAAGGGCAGGGCCACAGGCCCCTTCTTGGCGAAGAAGACGATGAGCCCGGTCAGCATCGCGCCCGACACGATCACCTTGGCGACGCCCGAGGCCGAAAAACCGGTGCCGCCCATGTCGGCGACGATCAGCATCATCGGGACAACGGCGAGGTCCTGGGCGATCAGCACGGCGACGGCGATGCGGCCGGTGTCGCTGTCGCGCTCGCCGATATCTTCGAGCATCTTGATGGCGACGGCGGTCGATGACAGGGCGGCGGCGAAGGCGAGCAGCACGGCGAAGGCGGGCGGCCAGCCCATCAGGTGCGCGATGCCCCAGGCGATCAGCAGGAAGCCCGCGATCTGGCCCAGCGTGATCACGATCGCCATGCGCCAGACCTTCATGAACTGCGCCACCGGCAGTTCCAGGCCGACCATGAACAGGAGCATGAGAACGCCGAGATCGGCGAGCAGGCGGATCTGGTCCTGGTTGGCGACCAGCCCCGCTGCCGTGGGGCCGAGCAGGATGCCGGCGAGGATGTAGCCGACGACGGCGGGCTGGCGCAGGCGCGTCATCACCATGCCGCAGATCAGCGCGGCGAGGCCGACGACAGCAATGCCGGTCAGGTCGGTATGTCCATCCATGCGAGCATTGTAGCACGACAATTGCGGCCGGCAGATGGCGCGGGTCAATGTCTTGCCGCTTCGTTATCGATGGTGCAGCATGCCCGCACGAAAAATAAAGGAGGCGCCCGTGTCCAATGCAGATCAAGTCAATGCCGACATGTTGTCGTTCTGGAACGGGCAGGGCGGGCATATCTGGGTTGCCCGACAGGCGCATACCTACATGACCCTGACGCCGGTCACCGATGCCCTGCTGGCCTTCGCCGCGCCGCGCGCTGGCGAAACGGTGCTGGACGTGGGCTGCGGCTGCGGCGGGCCGACGCTGGATTTCGCGCGCGCCATCGGGCCCGCGGGCCGCGTCGCCGCCTTCGACATTTCCGGGCCGATGCTCGCAGAGGGCGAGACGCGGGCGAAAGCGGCAGGCCTTTCCAACATCGACTGGCGGCACGCCGACCCCGCTTCGGCGACGCTCGATCCGTTCGATCTTCTGGTCTCGGCCTTCGGCGTGATGTTCTTCGGCGACACCGTGGCGGCGTTCGCGAACATGCGGCGCGCCGCGCGTCCGGGCGCGCGCATGGCGCTCGCCTGCTGGCGGCCGCTTGCCGAAAACCCGTGGATGGAAGTTCCCATGACGGCGGTTGCCCAGCACCTGCCGCCGCGGCCCAAGGGCCAGCCGAACGCGCCCGGCATGTTCGCCTTCGCCGATCCCGATCATGTCACGCGGGTGCTGACGCAAGCGGGATGGGCTGCGCCGCGTTTCGAGAAGCTGAACGTCGATCTCGACATCGCCGCCGGACGCGGGCTTGAGGAAGCGGTCATCCAGTCCACCCAGATCGGCGCGGTCAACAGCTGGCTGCGCAACCAGCCGCCGGAGATCGTCTCGGCCTCCGTCGCCTCCCTGCGCGAGGCGCTGTCGCCCTATGCCAAGGGCGGCACCGTCAGCCTGCCCGGCGCGGTGTGGCTGATCGGCTCTGAGGCCGCTTAAAACAGCGCGAGCTGGCGGGCGGGCGCCACGGGCGGCGCGAAACGCGAGCAATCGAGCGAGGTCATGCCTTCGCGGCCCTTTTCGTGGCCGAGGCCGAGCCGCCTTGCAGCGATGGTGAAGCGCCTTTCGATCAGCGCCGCATAGGCGCCAACGCCCCGCATACGCCGCCCGAAAGTGGCATCGTTCAATTCGCCCGCGCGCGTGTCGCGCACCAGCGCCAGAACCTTGGCGGCGCGCTCGGGATAGTGTGCCGCCAGCCATTCGGCGAACAGGTCTTTCACCTCGAGCGGCAGGCGCAGCAGGATATATCCGGTTTCCTCCGCGCCCGCGTCCTTCGCCGCATCGAGGATCGATTCGATTTCGGCGTCGGTCAGCGCCGGGATGATCGGTGCCACCATGACGCCCGTGGGCACGCCCGCATCACGCAGCGCGCGCACCGCGGCAAGGCGGCGCGCAGGCGTTGACGCGCGCGGCTCCAGCCTGCGGGCGAGATCGCCGTCCAGCGTGGTGACGGACAGGTAAACTTTCGCCAGGTTGCGTGCCGCCATGTCGGCGAGCAGGTCGCGGTCGGCGAGAATGGCGTCGGACTTGGTGACGATGCTGACCGGGTGATTGAAGGCCGACAGCACGTCGAGAATGCCGCGCGTGATTCGCAGGCGCCGTTCGATCGGCTGGTAGGGATCGGTATTGGTGCCCATGGCGATCGGCCGGCAGCGGTAGCCGGCGCGCGAAAGCTCCTTCGCGAGCAAGCGCGGCGCGTCGGGCTTGGCGAGGATGCTGGTCTCGAAATCAAGGCCCGGCGACAGGCCGAGATAGGCATGGGTGGGGCGTGCGAAGCAGTAGATGCAGCCGTGCTCGCAGCCGCGATAGGGATTGATCGAGCGGTCGAACGGCACATCGGGGGAAGAATTGCGCGTGATCGTGGTGCGCGTCGCATCGACGAGGATACGCGTGCGCGGCCGGGCCCCCTCGGTTGGTTCGACCGTTTCCGCCGCCCAGCCGTCGTCGGCGCGCTGGCGGCGCTCGCGTTCGAACCGCCCTGTCGGGTTCGATACGGCGCCCCGGCCCTTGAGCGGCCTGGCGCCCGGAAGATCGGGCAAGATATCCATTCTGGCAGGATGGCGCCGCAAATAGAACAAATCAAGAACATTTAAGACGTTAAAGCGGTATCGGCTGGTAAGGTTTTTTTCACGGGCGCGGCCCTAGCCTGTGGATAAGGCCCAAGGATCGTTGATTTTGCGACGTTAAGGGATTTGCGGGCTGCCCGGCCTCCCGATATAAGGCAGATGCCTATTCGCGGGAGGCGTCATGCGTATCGAGGAGAAGTCCATCTTGTTGAGTATCGTCATTCCGACGCTGGATGCGGCGGCCCATCTGCCTGCTTGCTTCACGTCCATCGTCCAGGGCGTCCGCATGGCCCGCGATGCCGGCGTCATCGCCCCCGAAATCGAGATCATCGTCGTCGACGGCGGCTCGAGCGACGACACCGTCGCGCTCGCCGGCCAGCTCGGCGCCCGCGTCGCCAGCGCGCCCAAGGGTCGCGGCTCCCAGCTTGCCGCCGGGGCCGATGCGGCGAACGGCGACTGGCTTCTTTTCCTTCATGCCGACACGCGCCTGGCCGACAACTGGCTGTGCGCGGCGTCGGGCCATATCAACAACCCGGCCAATCCGGGCAAGGCGGCGGCGTTCCGATTCGTCCTCGACGATCCGTCCCGCACCGCGCGGTTCCTCGAAGCCGTCGTCGGCTGGCGCTCGCGCGAGCTGGCGCTTCCCTATGGCGATCAGGGCCTGCTGATCTCGCGCGGCTTCTATCGCGCGCTCGGCGGCTTCGGCAAGGACCCGCTGATGGAAGACGTCGATATCGTCTGCCGCATCGGCTCCATGCGCCTGCGCATGCTCGATGCCGCGGCGATCACCTCGGCCGCGCGTTACCGCGAAGGCAAGGCGGGCTGGATCCTGCGCCCGTTGCGCAATCTGTCCTGTCTTGGGCTGTGGTTCCTCGGCCTGCCTGCGCCGGTGATCGCGCGCCTTTACGGACGCTGAACGGGGTGACGAGGCGACCCGTCCTCGTCATCTTCCTGCGTGCGCCGCAGCACGGCGCGGTCAAGCGCCGGTTGGCCGCCGGTATCGGCGAGAGCGCCGCGTTTTCCTTCTACCGCTCGCAGGTTCGCGACATCATCCGCCGCCTTGGGCAAGACCGCCGCTGGCAGACGGTGCTGGCTGTCACGCCCGATAGACTCTCTCGGCATGGCCGCTTCTGGCCTGCGCTCGCCCGCCCGTTTGGGACGCGCGCGCAAGGGGGTGGCGATCTCGGGGCACGCATGGCGCGGCTCTTCACCGCCTTGCCGCCCGGTCCCGTCGTCATCGTCGGCGCCGATATCCCGGGCATCCGGGCGGATCATGTTGCCGAAGCCTTTCGCCGCCTTGACCGCTTCGAGGCCGTCTTCGGTCCTGCCGCCGACGGCGGCTACTGGCTGATCGGCCTTGCCCGCCGACGCCTTGCCCCGCGCGCGCTTTGCCGCCGCCTGTTTGCAAACGTGCGCTGGTCGAGCCCGAATGCCCTTGCCGATACCCGGGCCAACCTGCCTGCCCGCGCCGAGGCACCGCCCCTTGGCGTTCTCGAAGATGTCGATGACCGCGCCGCCTGGCTGCGCCGCGCCTGAGCCTTTCCCATAATCCCCGCAAGATTCCCGTGGCGGGTTCTCGCGGCGTTTGCTACACGCGTTCTCCGACGATGCAGGCCGCGGGGTGCTCCCGCGTTTGTGACCGGAGAGACCTTCCATGACAGTCGATAGTATGACCACCGCCGGCGGTTGGCGCGGCCGCTTCTGCGCGTTCATCGAAAGTCCGCGGATGCAGAAGATCATCATGGCGCTGATCGTCCTCAACGCCGTGATCCTCGGGCTGGAAACCTCGGCGACCGTGCGCGGCGCCATCGGCGGGCTGCTCGTCAATCTCGATCACATGCTGCTTGCGATCTTCGTGATCGAGATCGTCGCCAAGCTGCTCGGTCACGGGCTGAAATTCTTCCGCTCCGGCTGGAACACCTTCGACTTTATCGTCGTCGGCATCGCACTGGTGCCGGCGACGGGACCGCTCAGCGTTTTGCGGGCGCTGCGCATCCTGCGTGTTCTGCGTCTTCTGTCAGCGGTGCCGAAGCTGCGCCGCGTCGTCGAATCGCTTTTGCGCGCGGTGCCGGGGATCACCTCCATCGCGGCGATCCTGCTGCTGGTCTTTTATGTTTTCTCGGTGATTGCCACCAACCTGTTCGGCGAAAAGTACGACGAATGGTTCGGCTCCATCGGGCGGTCGATGTATTCGCTGTTCCAGATCATGACGCTGGAAAGCTGGTCCATGGGCATCGTGCGCCCGGTGATGAAGGACTATCCCTTTGCCTGGGCGTTCTTCGTGCCGTTCATCCTGATCGCCACCTTCACCATGCTGAACCTATTCATCGCCATCATCGTTTCGGCGATGCAGGAGCAGACGGATTCAGATCACAAGGAAGAAATGGCGGCGATCGAGGAAGCCCACGCCGACGACCAGGCGCTGATCAAGCGCGAGATCGGAAAGGTCCGCGCCGAACTGGCGGAGATCAAGTCGCTGCTCGATCAGCGACGGTCCGGATAGGATTTATTTTTCCGTCAGGCGGGGCATCAGCTCGACCAGGTTGCACGGCGTGTGCCGCGAATCGAGCTGGAACTTCAGGATCTCGTCCCAGCCGTCGCGGCAGGCCGAGGGCGAGCCGGGCAGGGCGAAGATGTAGGTGCCGCCCGCAAGCCCGCCGAGCGCCCGCGACTGCATGGTGGAGGTTCCGACCTTCTGGAAGGAAATCATCCGGAACAGCTCGCCGAAGCCTTCGATCTCCTTTTCGAGAAGCGGCTTGAGCGCTTCCGGCGTGACGTCGCGGCCGGTGATGCCGGTACCGCCGTTGGTGATCACCACATCGACGCTGGGATCGCTGATCCACGCCTTGACCTGTTCCTGAACGACTTTGGGGTCGTCCTTGACGACACGCCTGGCCGCGAGCTTGTGGCCGGCACCCTGCAGGCGCTCGATCAGGGTCTTGCCCGATTCGTCGGTTGATTCGTCGCGGGTGTCGGAAACCGTGAGCACGGCGATGTTGACGGGGATGAACTTGCGCGATTCGTCGATGCCGGGCATGGCGGGCCTGCCTTGATGGAGTTGGGAACTAGCGGCGTTCTTCGGCGACGCCGAAGCGCGCGCCGTCGAGCCCTACATAGGCGGGCCAGTGCCCCGACGCAAGGGCTTCCAGCGACGGCGTGTCCTGCCCGAGGCGGGCGCGGTAGATCCACAGGTTTTCCATCACCCGCTGAACGAACAGCCGGGTCTCGGTGACGGGGATCGATTCGATGAAGATCAGCGGGTCGGAGCCGTGGCGCACCTTGCGTTGCCACTTGGCGACGTTGCCCGGCCCTGCGTTGTAGGAGGCGACGGAGAGGAGCAGGTTGCCCGAGGAGACCTCCCCCGACAGCAGGTGATCGACGTATTTCTGCCCGAGCGAGAGGTTCAGCCGGGGATCGTAAAGCTGGTTGCGGTTGCGCCCGCGAAAGGTCTGGCCGCTGTCGGCGATGAAGCGCGCGGTCGCGGGCATCAGTTGCAGAAGGCCGCGTGCGCCCGAACGCGAACGCGCATTGACGTTGAAGGCCGATTCCTGGCGCGCCAGCGCATAGACCAGCGCGCGGTCGATCTGGAAGCCGTTTTCAGGCACCCAGTGCGGAATGGGATAGAGCGCGGCATCGACCCGCTCGTTCTGCGCGCGCAGCAGCACACGGCCCGCACGCAGCGCCGTACCCGGCATGTCGGCGGCCTCGGCCAATGCGATTACCGTGCGCAGCAGGCGCGGCGAGGCGCCGACGCGCAGCGTGCGCAGTTCCGTTTCGGCCCGTGCCTCGTCGCCGACCTGGATCAGCGCAAGGGTGCGCCGCCCCGACTTGTGGGCGGCGAAGGCGATGATGTCGGCGGGTGGTGCCGCGGGCGAGGTCCAGTCGTAAACGGGGCCGGTGCCGCGGATGCGCGCGGCAAGCTGGCCATAGAAGGTGCGGCTGTACTGGGCGGCGCGGTCCATGTAGGGGCCGACGCGCTCGGCATGGCCGCCGCGCAGCGCCGCGCGTCCCGCCCAGAAGCTGGCGGCGGCGATATCGCGTCCCGCGAGGCCGCGCGCATTGGCGAGCCGGTCGAAATGCGCGATGGCGTCCTCAAAACGGCCCAGCCGGAAGGCGGCAAGCCCCGCCCACCAGAGCGCGCGGGGTGCCTCGGCGCCCGAACGACGGGCGGCGGCGGCGGCGATCCGATACGCGGTCTTGTCGTCGCCGAGGCGGAACCAGCCGGCGGCGATCATCGCCTGGGCGCGGTCGGTGCCGGCGCGGCCCAAGGCGCGCTGCACGGAAGCCTGGCCGAGGTATTTTTCCGCCTCGCTCATGCGTTCGCGTTTCACCATGCCGAAGACAACGCGGCGAATGCGATTCTCGCCCGGCGTTTCGCGCCACGCGGGGCGGGTGATGCTGTCATTATCGATGTTGTCCGACGACACGATGAAGCGTTCGCGCGGCGCGGCGGGTGCCCGGGCCGAGGCGGGCTTGCGCTTGATCGCGAGGCCGTAGATACGCGCCGCATCGGGATGGTCGGCGTAATGGCGCAGCCAGGTCGAAAGTTCGGCAAAGCTCGCGCGGTAATGGGTCGGGTGCAGGTAGCGCTGGGCCAGCACATGGCCCATCAGCAGGCGGTCCTCGATATGGCGGATGCGCCGGTCGGCCGCCGCCCACAGTCCCTTTTCCTGAAGTCCGAAGATGTCGCGGTAAAGTTCGGCATCGCGCACGCCGAGGATTTCGGGCAGCGCCAGCGCCATGTCGGCGGGCCGGTTGAGGACGGGGATCGAGGCGCTCGAGGAATCGGCGCGCGCGGCGAGCGGTGCCGAGAGACAGGCCATCAGCGCGAGCACGGACAGCGTCCCGCGCGCAAAAGCTCCTGCCCGGGGCCGGTGCCGTTTGTCGCGGTCCAGCCGGCCCGAAATGGTGCTGTCCCCCCAATTCATGGGACTTTTCTAGCCCGGCCTTGGTTAACGGGCAATGACCAGCGGGAGTCCCGCGGGAATCCTAGGCCCCGGTCCCGGTCTCGGCGTCGAGGCGCTGGCGGATTTCGATCAGGTCGCGCCAGGCGAGGCGCTTCTGCCCGGGCGAGCGCAGCAGGAAGGCCGGGTGGAAGATCGGCATGGTCGGTACCGGGCGGCTCATGCGCGGGGTCTCGAAGGCGGCCCATTTGCCGCGCAGCTTCATGATGCCGTCGTTGGTGGCGAGCAGCGTCTTGCTGGCGATACCGCCGACCAGAACCAGCACGGCGGGATCGACGATCTCGATCACCCGTTCGACGAAGGGCAGGCAGGCGGCGACCTCGTCCGGCGACGGATTGCGGTTGCCGGGCGGGCGCCAGAAGATGGTGTTGGTGATCAGCGCCTGCGAGCGGTCGAGGCCGATCGCATCCAGCATGCGGTCGAGCAGCTTGCCGGCCGGGCCGACGAAGGGCATGCCCTGGCGATCTTCCTCGGCGCCCGGCGCTTCGCCGACGAAGACGATGCGCGCCTGCGGATTGCCGTCGCAGAACACGAGGTTCGTCGCCGTCGCCTTGAGGGCGCAGCCGTCGAAGGCCTGCAGCGCGGCGCGCAGTTCCTCGATGGTTTTTGCGCCCGCCGCCAGTTCGTGGGCGCCCGCGTTGCGTTGCGCAGGCGCGGCGGCGGGCGTGGCAGGCGCGGGTGCGGACGCCTTCGGCGGCGGCGGCGCTTTTGCCGCTGCAGGCCGCGGTTGCGGCTTCGGTGCCGTGGATTGCGTTTGCGGCTTCGGTGTTGTCTGCGGCGCCGCCTGCGGTGCCTCGGCGAAGCGGTCGATGGGCGCATCCAGAATGGCCTCGTCCGCGCCGGCCTCGATCTGCCAGCGCAGGGCCTCGATCATCTCTTCGCGGGTCATCTGCGTATTCATGGCGTCAGACTAGCACGCCCGGCGGGGGCCGCGAAATTTCCCGCAGCCCCGTCCGCTTCGGATATCTTGCCCGCCATGACCGCCATCGTTTCCATTCGCGACCTGACCAAGACCTACGCGCCGTCAAGGCGCGGCAAGGGTTTCACGGCGCTGCGGGGTATCAGCCTCGACATCGAACAAGGCGAGATCTTTGCCCTCCTCGGCCCCAACGGCGCGGGCAAGACGACGCTGATCAGCATCATCTGCGGCATCGTCAATGCGAGCGGCGGCAGCGTTTCCGTCGGCGGCTTCGATATCGTTTCGGACTACCGCAAGGCGCGCGGGATGATCGGCCTGGTGCCGCAGGAACTGACCAACGACGCTTTCGTGACGCCGCTTGCCACGCTGCGTTTTTCGCGCGGACTGTTCGGCAAGGCGCCGGCACCCGACATCATCGAAAAGGTGCTGCGTGATCTTTCGCTGTGGGACAAGCGCGACGAGCGCATCATTGCGCTGTCCGGCGGCATGAAGCGCCGCCTGATGATCGCCAAGGCGCTGGTGCATGAGCCGGACGTGCTCTTCCTCGACGAGCCGACGGCGGGCGTCGACGTGGAACTGCGCCAGGACATGTGGAAGCTGGTGCGCGGGCTTCGGGAATCGGGCGTCACCATCATCCTCACCACCCATTACATCGAAGAGGCCGAGGAGATGGCCGACCGCGTCGGCGTCATCAACAAGGGCGAGCTGATCGTGGTCGAGGAAAAGGCCGGACTGATGCGCCGCATGGGCCGCAAGCAGCTGACCCTGCACCTGCACGAGGCGTTGGCGGCGATCCCGCCGGCACTCGGGCCTTACGGCCTGGAACTGGCGGCGGGCGGGACGGAGCTTGTCTACACCTATGACACGCGCGGCGAGCGCACGGGCATCACCGCGCTGCTTGCCGACCTCAACGAGATCGGCATCCGCTTCCGCGATCTGCAGACCGAGCAAAGCTCCCTCGAGGAAATCTTCGTGAATCTTGTGCGCGAGGGGGATGGGCGATGAGCTTCAATTTCTACGCCGTGCGGGCGATCTACCGCTACGAAATGGCGCGCGCCTGGCGCACGCTGGCGCAGACCATCGTTTCGCCGGTGATCACGACGACCCTTTACTTCGTCGTCTTCGGCGCGGCCATCGGCTCGCGCATTACCGACGTCCACGGCGTGTCCTACGGCGCCTTCATCGTGCCCGGGCTGATCATGCTGTCGCTCTTGACCCAGAGCCTCGCCAACGCATCGTTCGGCATTTATTTTCCTCGCTTCACCGGCTCCATCTACGAAATCCTGTCCGCGCCGGCCAGCTTCGTCGAAATCGTCATCGCCTTCGTCGGTGCCGCGGCAACCAAGTCGATGCTGCTCGGCCTTATCATCCTCCTGACCGCCAACCTGTTCGTGCCGCTGCAGGTGGCGCATCCGTTCTGGATGCTGGCCTTCCTCGTGCTCACCTCGGTCGCCTTCAGCCTTGCCGGGTTCATCATCGGCATCTGGGCCGACGGCTTCGAGAAACTTCAGCTGGTGCCGCTTCTGGTGGTCACGCCGCTCGCGTTTCTCGGCGGCAGCTTCTATTCCATCGACATGCTGCCGCCGTTCTGGCGCACGGTGTCGCTGTTCAACCCGGTCGTCTACCTGATCTCGGGCTTCCGCTGGGCCTTCTTCGACAAGGGCGACGTGCCGGTGGCGGTCAGCCTCGCCGCCATCGCGGGTTTTCTCGCGCTCTGCCTCGCCGTGGTGGCCTGGATCTTCCGCACCGGCTGGCGGCTGAAGGCTTGAAGCGGGCCATTTGCCCCCGCCGCCCGATTGCGCTAAGTCAGGTGCGCTGATCGTGTTGCGGAGTTCCGTTCATGTCCCGTGAATCCATGGAATTCGACGTGGTGATCGTCGGCGCCGGGCCGGCCGGTCTTGCGGCGGCGATCCGGTTGAAGCAGCTGGCGGCCGCCAAGGGCACCGAACTCGCCGTCTGTGTCGTCGAGAAGGGTTCGGAAGTCGGCGCGCACCTGTTGTCGGGTGCGGTGCTCGATCCGCGCGCGCTCAATGAGCTGATCCCCGACTGGAAGGAAAAGGGCGCGCCGCTCAATACGCCCGCGACGGACGACCGCTTCCTGTTCCTGACCGAAGGTTCGGCGCTGCGCCTGCCGACGCCCCCGCAGATGCGCAACGAAGGCAACTACATCATCTCGCTCGGCAACCTCGCGCGCTGGCTCGCCGCCCAGGCCGAGGAACTGGGCGTGGAAATCTATCCGGGCTTCGCCGCCGCCGAAGTGCTTTATGACGACGCGGGCGCGGTGGCGGGTATTGCCACCGGCGATCTGGGTATCGGCAAGGACGGTACCCCCGGCCCCAATCACCAGCCCGGCGTCGAACTGCGCGCCCGCCAGACGCTGTTCGGCGAAGGCGCGCGCGGCTCGCTGACGAAGGGCCTGATGGCGCGTTTCGATCTCGGCGCCGCGAGCGATCCGCAGACCTACGGCATCGGCATCAAGGAACTGTGGGAAGTCGATCCCGCGAAACACCGGCCGGGCACGGTGGTGCACACGGTGGGCTGGCCGCTGGATGGCGCGACCTACGGCGGCAGCTTTCTCTATCATCTTGAAAACAACCAGGTGGCCGTCGGCTTCGTCACCGGCCTCGACTATGCCAATCCGTATCTCTCGCCGTTCGAGGAAATGCAGCGCTTCAAGACCCACCCCGCCATCCGCGGTGTGTTCGAAGGCGGGCGCCGCATCGCCTATGGTGCGCGCGCGCTGACCGAGGGCGGCTGGCAGTCGATCCCGAAACTGACATTCCCGGGTGGTGCCCTGATCGGTTGCGGTGCCGGGTTCATGAACGTGCCCAGGATCAAGGGCATCCACAACGCGATGAAGTCGGGCATGGTCGCTGCGGAAAGCGTGTTCGACCTGCTGCAGGCAGGCACCGGCAACGAGGCGGCGGATTTGCGGAGCCGTCTCGATGCGACATGGCTGATGGCGGACCTCAGGCGCGTGCGCAACATCCGCCCCGCCTTCCGGGGCGGCTTGCTGGCGGGCATCGTCCATGCCGGGATCGACACCTATCTCTTGCGCGGCCACGCGCCGTGGACGCTGCACCACCATGCCGATCACGAAAGCCTGAAGCCCGCCGCCGTCTGCAAGCCCATCGCGTACCCGAAGCCCGACGGGGTGCTGACCTTCGACCGGCTGTCCTCGGTGTTCATTTCCAATGCCAACCACGAGGAAAACCAGCCCTGCCACCTGCGCCTTGCCGACCCGGCCGCGGCGATCGCGGTGAACCATGCGCGTTTCGCTTCGCCCGAGACGCGCTACTGTCCGGCGGGCGTCTATGAGATCGTCGAAGAGGCATCGGGCCCACGCCTTCAGATCAATGCCCAGAACTGCGTCCACTGCAAAACCTGCGACATCAAGGACCCGACCCAGAACATCACCTGGGTGGCGCCCGAAGGCGGCGGCGGTCCCAACTATCCCAACATGTAGCGCGCCCGGCGGCGGGGCCGTGCTATAGTGCCCGCCTGCAATCTTGGACGCTCCGGCCGATGACCCTTCGATCGATGCTTTCGTTTTCCACCGCCCGCGGCCTTGCCGCGCTGGTTGCCCTAGCCGTTGCGGGCGCCTGCACGGGTAGCCTGCGCGCCGAAGCCCCGGCCCAGGCGGCCGGCGATGCCGATACGCTGCGCTCGCCCTTCGGTGATTTCCTTGCCGCCCGCCATGCCGAGCGCACCAATGACGCCGCCCGGGCGGCGGAGCTGTTCACCAGCATCCTGACCCATTCGCCCGACAACCCGGCGCTGATGCGCCAGGCCACCAACCAGCTGCTGGCGACCGGCCGGGTGGCGGAGGCCGCGGCCGTCGCCGCGCGCTACATGAAGCACGAGCCGGAAAGCGTGCTGGCCGGGTTGACCCTTGCGATGGCGGAACTTGCCGCACGCAAGACCGGGGCGGCGGAGGAACGGCTGGCGAAGCTGCCCATGCGCGGGCTCGGCAGCTATTTCATTCCGTTGACGCTCAGCTGGACGAAGTTCGCGCGCGGCAATGTCGATGGCGCGCTTGAGACGCTGGCGCCACTCGCCAAGCTGCGCGGCGGCCAGCCCTTCGTCGATTATCATTCGGCGCTGATGCTCGACCTGGCCAACCAGAACGAGCGGGCCGCCGAGCACTTCGAAAAGCTTTCGGCCGACGGCTTCTCCGGTTACGTGCGTTTCGTCGAGGCCGCGGGCGGCTTCTGGGAACGGGGCGGGGAAACCGCCAAGGCGCGCGACATCTATTCCGAGTATCTCAAGCGCCGGCCGGATGCGACGCCCATCGAGATCGCGGCGGCGCGCCTCGGCGCCGATGGCGGCAAGGCCGCGCGCACGGTGAACGATGCCTACCAGGGCGCGGCGGAGGCGCTCTACAACATCGCCACGCTTCTCAACCAGGAAAACGTCTCCGATATCGCCATGATGGTGTTGCAGCTGTCATTGCACCTGCGCCCCGATTTCGATCCGGCGCGTGTGCTGCGGGGCGACATTCTGGCGGGCATGGGCCGCGACGTGGATGCCATCGCCGCTTACGACCGGGTATCGCGGACAGGGCCGCTCGGCTGGCCCGCGCGCCTGCGCGCGGCGCAGCTTCTCGATCGCATCGGCAAGGGGCCGGTCGCCTATGCGCGCCTGCGCGACATGGCCGCCGAAAGGCCCGAACGCTCGGACGCGCTGGTGACGCTGGGCGACCTGCTGCGCTACCAGAAGCGCTATGCCGAGGCGGTCGAGGCTTATGACGCCGCCTTCAAGCGCATCGGCGAATTGCAGCCGCGCTACTGGTCGCTTCTCTATGCCCGCGGCATCGCCCTCGAGCGGTCCAAGAAATGGGACCGGGCCGAGGCCGACTTCCTCAAGGCGCTCGAGTTCGAACCCAACCAGGCGCTGGTCCTCAACTACCTTGGCTATTCCTGGGTGGAAAAAGGCCGTCATCTCGACCGCGCGCTCGGCATGATCGAAAAGGCCGTCCGCCTGCGGCCGAGCGACGGCTTCATCATCGACAGCCTCGGATGGGCGCACTACCAGCTCAAGAACTTCACCCGTGCCGTGACCTTCCTCGAGCGCGCCGTGGAACTGACGCCCCAGGACCCCACCATCAACGATCACCTGGGCGATGCCTTCTGGCGGGTGGGCCGGTACTACGAGGCCCGCTTCCAGTGGAGCCGGGCGCTCTCGCTCGGACCCGAGCCGGGCGAAGCCCCCAAGATCGAGAAGAAACTGGCCGACGGTCTGCCCGGTGCGGGCGTGAAGCGCGAGGCCGCAGGGAGCGGCCGCGGCCGTAGCGGCGGGTGAGCACTCCAGTCGCCATCCTGGCGCCGGCCAAGATCAACCTTTGCCTTCATGTCACGGGCCGTCGCGCCGACGGCTACCACACCCTTGATTCGCTGATGGCCTTCGTCGACCTCGCCGACCGTGTCGAGGCCGCACCGGCCGAAAGCGGCCAAATCAGCCTGAGCGTCGATGGGCCCTTTGCCCCGGCCCTTGCCGGTCTTGGCGACGATAACCTGGTGCTGCGTGCGGCCCGGGCGTTGGCCCGTGCCCAGGGCATAGGTGCCGGGGCGCGGCTGCGCCTGACCAAGGTCATACCGGCGGCGGGTGGCCTTGGCGGCGGGTCCGCCGATGCCGCGGCGGCGCTGCTGGCGCTCTGCGGTCTTTGGGGATTGGGCCGTCCGGCGGACCTGGCGGCTATCGCGCTTGGCCTCGGCGCCGACGTGCCGGTATGCCTGTCGTCACAAACGGCGCGGGTGACCGGCATCGGCGAGGGGGTGGCGCCTGCGGGCCCGCCGCCGCCCGGCGCGGTCATGCTGGTCAATCCCGGCGTCGGGCTCGCGACCAAAGCGGTGTTTGACGCCTTCGACGCCAAGGAAGGGAATGCCGGTACGACGGCCCCCGTGCCGCCGGTCCTACCGGACGACGTACCGGCCATGATCCGCGCGCTGGAGTCCTGCCGCAATGACCTGACCGGCGCCGCCTGCAGCCTGCAGCCCGTCGTGGCCGAAGTGCTGGCAGCGATCGGGGAGGCGCTCGGTTGCCGCCTTGCCCGCATGAGCGGTTCGGGCGCGACCTGCTTCGGCCTGTTCGATGATGCCGGTGCCGCGGCGAATGCGGCGGCGGAGATCGCCGCCCGTCAGCCCGGCTGGTGGACCTGGTCGGGCCGTTTCACCGCCCGCGCCTAGCGCTGGAAACCCGTAACTTCGCGCAACTGGCGCAGCAGTTCGGCGCTCGGCTCTCCTGTCGCCGGCATGCCGGCAATGCCCTGGTATTGCCGGATGGCGTCAGCGGTCTTGGCGCCCATGCGCCCGTCGGCGGAACCCGGATCGAAATCGAGGCTCTTGAGCAGACGCTGGATCTCGGCGATGTCGGCGCGCGTCGGTTTCGCAGCCGGAGCGGCGGGCGCGGGTATGGCCGGGGCGCTCGGGGCAGGAACCGTCGTCCTTACCGGCGCCGGGGTTTGTTTGGGCGCTTTCGGGGTGGCGGCCAGCTCGCGCAGCTTGTCGCGGGCGGCCTGCGATCCGGCGGCGGCGGCCTTCTGGTACCACTCGATGGCACGGGTCCGGTTGGCCCGGTAGTCGAGGCCAAGCTCGTAGATCAGGCCGAGCTGGTAGAGCGAGGGAGCATGGTTCTTTTCTCCCGCCATGCGGAACCAGCGGGCGGCGAGCGCATGGGAGCGCTCGACCCCGATGCCCTGGGAATAGATCATGCCGAGCTCGTATTCGGCTTCGGTGATGCCCTGGTCGGCGGCGGACTGGGTCCAGAAAAACGCCTGTGCCGGGTCGCGGGGGAGGCCAGTGGTCGCGGGGCCATTCGCGTAGATACGCGCCAGCCGCAGCTGCGCCTGGGGGTGTCCCGCGACGGCGGCGGTCGATATCCACTCGCCGCCTTCCTTGGGGGCCGCCGGCGTGCCCCGGCCCTCCATCAGCGCAAGGCCAAGCTGGTATGACGCCTCGACATCGCGGCCCTCGGCGCGCGCCCGCAACTGCGCGACAGAGCCCGTATTTCCGCCGGTTTTCGGGGGTATGGCTGCCTTCGGTAGTGCGGTGGCACCGGGTAGGGCCTTATCTGGTAGTGCCGCGGCCGGGCCGCCAACATCCCCGTTCTTGGCGGGGGCTTGGCTGGCGTTGGGGACGATCTCGGCGATCACCCGCGGTGGCGTCTGGTCGGCGCTCGGTGTCGTCAGGCCCGGGGGCAGGGGCGCCCTTGGCGTCTCGGGACGACCATGTTCCTCGATGACCCATACCCCGGCACTGATCGATCCGGCGATGAGCACGACGGCGCCGGCGCCGGCAGCCATCCGCACCAGCTTGCGCTTTCGCAGCCCCTGCGCATTCGGGACCTTTGGGCCGCCATGGGGACGGTGGCGTGTCCAAGGGTCGTGGTTGTCGGCTTCGGGATCGGGTTCGGGGGAAGGGGCGTCCTGACCGGTTCTGGCGGCGGGAACGTCGATATCGAAGTAGGGCCGCGGCACATCCATGTCGTCGGGGGTCGGTACCGCCTTCGGCCGCGAACCATCACCGGCTTTTTCCCCGCGGGCGAGCTTCTCGAGGCGATCCATCTGCCGGGCGACCTCGCGCTCGGCCCGGGCCAGGTTTTCCTGGTCGCCCTGGCGCAACTGGTGCGACTCGACAGCCAGCCGGTCTACCTCGGCACGCAGCGGTGCGATCATGTCGTGGAGCTTCTGGCTCGACTCCTCGATCTGCGATTCGAGGGCCTTGAGCGCCTTTGCGATCTCGGCGTCGGCATCCTGGCGGGTAGGGCCGTCCGGGTGTTTCCGTATGGCGTCGTCCAGCCACTCGCCGAGGCTGACACCCGCGCGCCGCGCCGCGGCGGCGGCCGCGTGCCGGTAGGTATTGCCGATGCCGTCAATGCGCCAGGCCATGGTCCAGTCCTACCCGGTCCAACCGGTGGTCGGACCACGAAAGCCGAACTCTATCGCTAGGTCCGGCCGAAACAACCCCATGAGATGATCAGTCGGAAAACAGGCGGGAGAGAAATCCCTGCCTGCGGCGGTCATCGACCGGCGGCTTGCCCGCCAGCCGGGGGCCATCCTCGATGTGGTCGAGGCGTTCTGACATGCGTGCCAGGGCGCGCTCCAGCGGCGCCGATTCAAGAGCCTTGGTTTCCTTGACCTCGTCCATCTGTTCGGACAGTTCCTTGACCTTATCCGCCAGCGGGGCAATGGCCTCGCTTGTGCGCGCCTCGGCGGCCTCGATCTTGGCAGCGAGGCGGTTAATGCTCTCCAGCACTACTTCGGTCGTGGGGGCCGGCGGGCGATGGGTGCCGGCGCCGTTCTGCGGGCTTTCACCATCACTACCTGACGCGGCCTGGGCCACGGCTTGGTATGACGAGGCGGCGCTACCGCCGGACTTGAGCTGTTCTGCGGCACCCTTGCGGATCATGGTGGAAAGCCATACCCCGACCGGCACGCCGGCCCGCCGCGCTGCCAATTTAGCGGCTTCGCGGGCTTCGGGTTCGACGCCTTTCACGCTCCAGGGCGAGTTCGACTTCATGCGACTAGGGGGCCGTTTTGGTTACTACCTAAAGTCATACTATCACATATCCAAAAAACCCATAAAAAGTAAATGGGTAGAAAATATATCTCAAAATGCTGGTTTTACAGAGAAAAGGCGATCTGCCCCCAGGCAATACTTTTTGCCTGATCGCAGAAACTGCGTAGTGCCGGGTGTTCGGTCCGCGCCGTCAGATACCCGCGTCGGGATCCGGGGCGGCATTCTTTTCGGCGATCAGGGCGTGCTCGATCACTTCCTCGATCAACTCAGCCAGCAGCAGGCCCCGGCGTTCGGCCTCTTTTTTGGCGCGCTCGATGGCCTCGGCGGAGACCCCCTCTATTTCCCACGGGGGCAAGCCGATGGGATCGGCATTATCGTCGGGCGTGTCGCTCAAGTCTCACTCCGCAGGTTCGACCGGCACAACACTAACCCGCGTGAAGCGGTCTGTTAAGGGGCCGGGCGCGGTATTCGATCCGGGGCCGGTATTGCGCGGGGAAGATCATTGGGCGTAAGGTGCCGCGCATTTCGCAGGCGCCCGGTAGCCTTCGGCAAACGGGCGGACAGGCATATTGGGGCGTGGCCAAGTGGTAAGGCAGCGGGTTTTGGTCCCGCGACCGCAGGTTCGAATCCTGCCGCCCCAGCCAGCCAGATGTTTCCGGTTCAGGTATTCGGTTGTCAGTCCGACCGTTCGCGGCCTTCCGCGGGCGGCGGCTCAGGCAGGGCTTCCAGTCCCCGGCGCCGGGTGTCCCAGTCGCGCGCGCTCGGTATCGGTGCGCTCGCGCCTTTCGCGGGTGGTTTCCTCGCGGCGGCGCTCGATGTCGCGGCTGCGCTGGCGCTCCCGCCGTTCCTCGTACCAGCGTCTTTCGCGCCCCTCGCGCACGCCGGGGCTGTCGCGTTCGGCGGCCCGGGCCGTTTCCCCTGTCCAGCCCACAAGATCAGTGGGAAAGCCACCCCCCAAAAAGAGAACCGCGGCGAAGCCCGGCGCCATGAAGCGCCGGACCCGCCGCGGAAACCGTAAGCGGCTCAAGGCCGCTCACCAGGCGAAAAAGAGGGGCTTACTCAGCCTTCCTTCTTCTTCTTGCCCTTGCCCTTCTTCTTTGCCTTCTTCGGATCGGCGACCGTACCCTTGCCAGAGTGGCCACCGGCCATCTGGATCATATCGCCCTGCTGGGTCTTGACGACCGTGTCGCTGCCCTGGGCGGCAGACGCGGTCGACATCGGGGCGGTGGTGGTGAGCAGGGCGGCAACCAGAGCCGCCGTGCCGAAAGTAGCCAAGCGTGCGATCTTCATGTGTGTTCTCTTCTCTAGAGTTGATACACGACCCCCCCAAAGCGGGAGGCCAGTGAAAAGAATACCATTTCCGTAAAGACTTGGAAGTGGGACCTTTTAGAGAGGGGAAGGCCACGTTTCAGGGGGTGGGCGACCATGCCCGGCTGGCCGGATCCCTGAGTTCCAGAACCATGGATCGTACCTTGTCGCGGACCTTTTCCCCTTGCGTGCGCATCAGGTCGGTCCAGGTAACGTCCCAGTCGAACCAATCCAGGATGGCGGTCTTGTAGGCGGGCCGGGCCTTGAGGCGGGCATACCAGGCGGCTACCCGTGGCCGGTCCGTCCACAGGAAATCCATGGCGCAGCAGTTGAGCCGCTCCATGTAAGGGGCGAGCGCGACGTCGGCCAGCGAGTAGTCCCCCACCAGCCAGTCCGGGCCGCCGCCCGCCAGCGCCGCCCCCGGGCCCTTGCCCGACAGGGCCGCGTCGATCTGGTCCATCAGCATGTCGTAGCGGCGCATGGCGGTACGGAAATGGATGTTGTCGATGCCGTCCTCGAAAGACGCGATCTTGCGCGCCTGCTTGTAGGGATCGAGCGCGCCGGCGATCTGGTTGCCGTGCGACGCCACGTGCCGATAGGCGACCGCGGTGGTGACGACGCCGGCAGCCGCATGGAT